>NZ_ABHH01000041.1:0-13127 GCF_000171855.1 Carnobacterium sp. AT7
ATAATGTTTAGGACTAAAACGATTGTTAGCCAATTTTCTCCAGTAAGTGTCTCAGCTGTAATCATGTTTTGGAAAATAGAAGCAATCCCACCAATGATCCCAGCTCCAACGAATGCTGGAATTAATGGAACAAAGATATTTGCAATGTCTTTCAACACACGTTTAAAAGGTGTGTTATTTTTCTTTTTCAGTTCAGCTTTTTTTATAGCCGCTTGTTTTTCAGCTTCAGAACGACCAGAGTTTGTTGCAGTTGATTTTCCGGCTGGAATTTTATCGCCTAAACGAACACCTGCCATGCTTACCATTTCGTTCGCTACTTTGTTTACGGTACCAGGTCCTACAACAACTTGTAAGGTATCATCTTCTACAACACCCATAACTCCATCGATTTTTTTCAAACCATCAAAGTTTACTTTACCGTTATCCTTGATATCCATACGAACACGAGTCATACAGTGAATAACAGAATCAACGTTCCCCATACCTCCAACTTGCTCATATATCTGTCTAGCCATGCGTTGCTCTTTTGTTTCAGCCATCTTTTTACCCTCCTAGTTTTATGCTAAGGTTTCACGAATGAACCCTTTCGCTTCTGTTAATTTTTGAGTTGCTGTTTCTTTATCTGAATGCGTTAAGATCATAACAATTGCCAATTTCACTTGGTGATCAGCAGCTGCAAATGTTTCGCTTGCTGTTTCATACGTACAGTCTGTAGCTTGCATAATAATGCGTTTTGAACGTTCTTCTAATTTTTCATTAGAGGGTTTTACGTCTACCATTAGATTTTGGTAAACTTTTCCAGAACCGATCATTGCGCCAGTTGACAACATATTTAAAATCAATTTTTGAGCAGTTCCCGCTTTTAATCGTGTAGAACCCGTTAAGATTTCAGGACCAGCATCTACTTCAATCGGCATTTGAGCATATTGACTAATTTTAGCATCTTTGTTGCATGAGATTGTCGCTGTTTTTGCTCCAACTTTTGTTGCATATTCTAACCCACCGATAACATAAGGTGTACGTCCGCTTGCTGCGATTCCTACAACTACATCTTTATCAGTTAATTGAATAGCTTCTAAATCTTCAGCTCCAAGTGTTTTTGAATCTTCTGCCCCTTCAACTGCAACGGTCATAGCTTTCATTCCGCCTGCAATCAATCCTTGTACCATGCTTGGATCTACACTAAATGTTGGAACACACTCAGCTGCATCCAAGACACCTAAACGTCCGCTTGTTCCAGCACCCATATAAATTAAACGGCCGCCTTTACTGAATGAATCCGTGATTGTTTCTACAACTTTTGTGATCATTGGCAATGCTTCTTCAACGGCTAAAGCAACTTTTTGATCTTCTTGATTCATTAGAGTCATTACTTCGCTTGTTGAAAGCTCATCTAAGTTCATCGTTTGTGTATTTCTCGTTTCGGTTGTTAATTTGTCTAAATTCATTTTCTTAACCTCTTTCATTGTCTTGTATCGGTTGGAGTTCAAATAATTGGCCTTCTTGACACCAGTCGATCAAAGCTAGATCTTCTGGAATAACGTGAGCCACAACATTTACCTTTTCATCTTTAGCTAAAGGGTGTTGTACTAGTTGAATTTCTCCCATATAGCGTCCATATAAACGGTTGTCTACTGTAACGCTTCCTTTTATTCGTTCTTGGCTGTATTGCGGTTCAATGTTCGGGATGGTTCTAAAGCGAGCATCAGCACTACGGATAACATCTCTTGCTGCGTCCCAACGATTTTGGTGTTTTCCTACGATGACAGATAAATAATCAGAACCTTCGATTCCCTTAATTGAAAATAATAACGTTTTCTTTTTAATGTAATAAAAAAATTGCTTTTTCGTTCTGTCATCGATTGTTGGATCTCCAATGTAAACATCATCTACTTCGCACTCGTTTAACAATTCAATTGCACTAGCTAAAGGATGAACTCCACGTTGCTTTTCTAACGTTGGCAACTGACAAAATAATGGGCCTCGTAATGTTTCATTTCCTGGAACAAAAGCCATTACGTTAAATCCTAGTGATTTTAACCAGTGATTTTTGTGTATAAACAACTTTTTATCTAATCCCGTTTCAGGACGCGGATAATAATTGTGCCACGCTTCCATTTGTTGGAAATTCGCATTGTATTGCTTTAGTTCATCAATATCTGCTTGCGTAATCGTACTCGCATTAAGGGCCACTGTCATTGAACGGCTAACTTTAGCACTCACTTGATTCGTTATATGATAATCCATTCTTAAACCAGTAATCCCGATAGCTAGCATTTCCTCAGGACGATCAAATGAAAAACCAATTTTATTCAAAGCTTCCCCTGAAATATCAATCATCAACTGCATATCTAATTCTTGCGTCCATTGGCCTAACGTCTTCACTCTTGTTACATATTGTGAAACATCGTCTTCTGGAATATGCATAGAAGAAAATACTCCTTCAAATCCGCTGTCTTTCATTGTCTGCAGATAGTTTTTTGTTTCACTTGTTAACTCATCTCCAAGAAAGACAGATACACCAAACATAGCACCACTCCTTTGAAATCGTTTTAATGACATGATTAATCATAACATGTTAAAATAAAATTTCAATAACTTTTTCTACTTTTTATAAAATTAGACCAATTATACATAAATAAACGTTACATCAATATGTAAATTCACTTTTCAAATGTATACCTTTACATTACAGGCTATTTTCGTTATCTTTTTCTATTCTTTTTCGCTTTAAACCATCTTAAAACAGCCCTTTTTCATTGCTCATTTTTTGTTAGAATGAAATTATATTTCAACATAGGAGGAGTTTTTATGCAACGACTATTTTTTGTACGCCATGGAATGACTGAATACAATTTAGCAGATCGCGTTCAAGGTGGAGATATCGATTCCCCCTTACTGCCCCAAAGTTTGGAAGATGCAAAAAAAACGGGTATCTGTCTGAAAGATTATGCACTTCAGCAGATTATTGCTAGTCCGCAGAAACGAGCCGTCGAAACTGCTCATTTAATTACTTCACAATTTGACCAAGATTTTACTACACATTACACAGATGATTTAAAGGAATTCGGTTATGGCTCATGGGAAGGATCCTCCATTCCACTTTGGCGTGAAACTTCACCAGATAGTTTTTATAATTTACGTAATCGTCCTGATTTGTATGACCCTAGTAAATTTGGCGGAGAAACTTATCCGGAATTGATTGCTAGAGGAAGCCGAGCAATCCACCGCTCTATTGAGCAATTCCCTGAAAATGACTTGTTATTTGTTGGACATAGCATCACTTGGACAACAACACTTTTATCTTTAGTTGGAATGGATTTAAAAGACCTTCGTTCGCAAGAACCTCTGGCCAATACTAGCATTTCTGAATTAGGTTATGCTAAAGGAAAATTCATTTTAAATGCCTGGAATCAAACGGATCATTTACGGTAAAACAACTCCAAAAAAAGAAGCTTAGCAATTATGCCAAGCTTCTTTTTTGAATAGTTCAATTTTCAACTATTTTCTACAACCTTATTTTTATTTCTATTTGACCGGAAAGCAACGAATAAAGTCTGCAATAACATCCCTACTCCTGCACCGTAACTGTCAATAATCACATCGCTTAACTGAACGCCTATTCCTGGCACAACCAATTGATGGATTTTATCTGAAAAAGCATATCCAACACAAATCTTAATAAAATTCTATCTGTAACAAAAAAATAAGTTGAGGTAATTTCATCTTCTTATAGTTAGAATTTCCTACATCCATTTCAATACATACTGGATTTCTTGATCCCAAAATGCCCAGTTATGGTCTCCAGGCTTTTCAATAAATGTGTAATCGATAGAGGTCTCTTGGAGAGCCTCCTTAAACTTAAGATTATCTTCATAAAGAAAATCTTAAGTACCGCAAATTTGTACTATTACCGGTTGAACAGTTTCTTTTTTCACTTGTTTTAGCAAAGCGTACATATCATTTTCCGATCCTATAAAAGTTTCTTTTGATTTAAATTCTGACTTAAAAAGCGTGTCTCTGTCTGATTGGCTCATCTTGCCATAATCTATAAGGATCTACAGCAGCTGACAAAGCAGCAACTCCTGCGATTTCAGCTGCATACGTTAATCCCCATTTTATTGCGCCATATCCAGCCATAGATAGACCAGCAACAAAAGTTTCTTCACTATTATGAGAAATGTTAAATAAATTTTTCATTTTCATAGGGAATTCTTTTGTTAAAAAACGCCAATAATTTGCTCCCATATACATATCTGAATAATAATCTATATGCACTTGTGGCATATAAATAGCTAAGTTATAATGATTATAATCTTATATTTATATTAAAGCCCTTTCAATAACTTTTATTATCCTATTCCTTTTTTTGATTTTTACAGGTAAACTAAGAATGTCTTATTCCTTAAGCGATTCTATGTCTCTGGTTACTGTCTCCTATTGCTGATGATTAAATAAAAATCCTAAAAAAATGAGGGATACTTATGCGTGAAGTGTTAGAAGCAAATGAACGTAGACAATTAGTGGTAATCGAACACCTTTATAGCAGTGAAGAGTGGTTGACGTTAAAGGACCTTGCTCAAAGAACAGCTAGTTCTGAGCGAATTTTAAAACAAGACATAGTTCAATTGCGTGAAAAATTTTCTAAAGAAGTTTTGCAAACTTCCCATCGCGGTATTCGATTAGTATTGCCTCCACATAAAAATATCGATGAAATCTATCGTTTTGCTTTAGAAAATAGTCTAGCCTTTAACTTCATTGAAAAGCTGATTTATGACGAAACAAAAACGGTTGTGGAATTAGCAGAGGAACTGTTTATCAGCTCTTCAACATTGTTTAGGTTGATAAAAAAACTTAACGTTTCTCTAGTCGATTACTATGTTCAAATACAGACAAATCCTTGTAAGCTGATTAGTGAAAGTGAGGACTCTATTCGCTATTTTTATATCAGTTATTTTTCTGAACGCTATAGCAGCCTTGCCTGGCCTTATAAAACGATTAATCAGAATTTTTTTGAACAATTGCTTTTGCTTCTTGCAAGAGTAAATCATATCCCTTTAGATTTTTCGGATTTTAAACGTTTAAAACTTTGGACAGCAATCTCTTTTCTACGCGCTCAACAAGGTAATTATACAGCTATCCAATCTTCTAACTACACAGATATGATTCCAGATTTTTCTAAATTTCAACCTGTAACTGGTATGATTGAAAAAAAATTAGCTATCACATTAGATAAAGCATTCATTGAGCAAGTATTTTCAATTTTTATCAATAACCATTTCGCTTTTAGCTATGAATCTTTAATGGAAGAAGCAAAAAAGAATTCTTTAGTTAAAAAAAATGTCTTTTACCATGCTGATTTACTACATAACTTATCTAGTCAAATTGGCATTCCCATACCTAACTTCAATCATCTATTAAAAGAAATGTACAACATTTCGAATTTTGCTTTTAAATCAAAAAAGGGACAATACCCACCTCCGTTTATTTTGTTTGATCAGAAAAAATTCTTTGTTCACTCGATCAAAGAATTGTTTCCAGATTTTATAAAAGCCTCTTATACAACGCTAAAATTGTATGAAAAAAACATACACGAAACCTTTAGTGAGTCTGCCAAGTATGAAATTATTTATACCTTGATTATTCAATGGGACCACTTGATACCTGAACTTTATAACCAAAAAGAAAAAATTCAGCTTTTAATTGTAAGCGACTTTGATCTTGAACATGCTAAAATGATTCAAAACTTATTGCATCACTATTTTAGGCAAGAAATTACAACAGAAATTTACACAAAACCTAATTTTTCTATGAAACAGATAAAGAAACTCTCGTATGATGTTTTGGTTACTACTTTTACATTGCCAATTGAATATGAGTCTATTGAAGAAAATTGTATCTGCATCCAAAATATTCCTACAAAACGCAATATAGAGAGCATTCGTAACGCTATTGAAGAACAATACAAATTAAAAGGCTCTTCTTTTAAACATTCAGCAAAGAAATTCATTCAGTTCTAAAAAACTTATCAGAATAAAAAAAGATTTGAAGCATAATGATACGCTTCAAATCTTTTTTTGTTCTTTTATTTGCGTTTTTTATTCTTCACTTTTAACCAATTCTAATGGTGAAGCAATGTATTCTTCAATTGTTTCGCCAGAGAAGTAATCAAAGGCCGCTTGCATAGCAAGTTTACCCATTTCTTCTGGCTGTTGTGCAACAGTTGCACTTAATCTGCCATCTTCAACAGCTTTGATCCCATCTTCTGTTCCATCAAAACCAACAACTTGAATTTCGCCTGTTTTTCCAGCAGATTGAATCGCTTCAATTGCCCCTAATGCCATTTCATCATTTTGAGCAAAAACAGCTTGGATATCAGGGTTTGCTTGTAACATGTTTTCCATAACTGTTAATCCTTCAGCACGGTCAAAGTTAGCTGTTTGGCTATCTAAGACGTTTAATGATTTTTCAGCAACATTTGTGAATCCTTCGCCACGTTCTCTCGTTGCAGATGCTCCTGGGACACCTTCTAATTGAACGGTATTTACGTCTGTTCCTGAAATTTCTTCAATGTATTTAGCAGCCATTTCGCCACCTTCAACGTTATCAGAAGCCACTAAAGTTAAAACTTCTCCGCCATCACTTGAACGGTCAATTGTTATAACCGGGATACCAGCTGCATTTGCAGACTCAACAGCGGGTGTAATAGCTGCTGAATCAACTGGGTTGATTAATAAAATATCTACCCCTTGTTGAATCAAGTCATCAATATCATTTGTTTGTTTAGCTGTGTCATCTTGTGCGTCAACACTTTTCACTTTAGTGCCTTGTTCATCTGCCAAATCAGTAATTCCTTGTTCTAGTGAAACGAAAAACGGATTGTTTAATGTTGAAATAGAAACGCCCACAACCAATTCAGACGTATCTTTTTCTTTAACCGGACCGCTTTCTGTTTTGTTTTCACCTTCCAAAGTTGCCGCCCCACATCCTGCAATAAATAAAGCTGCTGCTGTTGCTAATCCTACTAATTTTTTCATCTTCTTATTCCTCCTATTTTTTGTTTTTTCTGTCTAATAAAACTGCGATAATAATAACAATCCCCTTAACAACTTGTTGATAGAAACTTGAAATACCCAACAAATTCATACCGTTGTTCAATGTTCCAATGATTAATGCCCCAATCAATGTCCCAACTAATCTTCCACGTCCACCTGATAAACTCGTTCCACCTAACACTACAGAAGCAATTGCATCCATTTCATAAGATGTACCAGCAGTTGGTTGTGCAGAGTCCAATCGAGAAGTAATAATGATACCTGCTAAAGAAGCCATTAAACCAGATAAAGCGTAAATGCCTGTTTTGATGCGGTCGTTTTTAATACCTGCAATAAATGAAGCTTTTTCATTCCCTCCTATCGCAAATGTTTTTCTACCAAAAGTCATTTTGTGTAACAGGATATACAATAAGATAAAGCTGATAATCATCAATACTACTGGGAACGGAATACCTAATAAATAGCCACGTCCGACAAATTTGAAAATAAAGCTGTCACCAATTCCCGTAATTGGATTTCCATCCGTATAAACCAATGTTAACCCTCTATAAATAGTCATTGTTGCAAGTGTCGCAATAAAAGGAGCCATTTTACCTTTAGTGATCAACAAACCGTTGACTGCTCCAAAAATCGTTCCCGTTAGTAAGCTTAATACCATAGCTAGTATCGGATCTAAACCTGATGCAATTGCTCCAGCCATTAAAGCACTACTTAATGCTAACGTAGATCCGACTGATAAATCGATTCCGCCTGTAATAATGACAAATGTCATCCCAAAAGCGATTAATGCATTTGTTGATACTTGTCTCAGCAGATTTAGTAGATTTGTTGGTGCAATAAAACTAGGGTTCACAATAGTTACCAGGATAATCAGCACGATAAGCGCTAGAAATGGACCAAGTTTTCCAATATAATCTTTGGGACTTCCTTTTTTCTTTTCTGTTTTTACTGTATTTGTTTCTACCATCTTAGTACCCTCCCGTTGCGAGTTTCATTATTTTTTCTTCTGTTGCTTCTGTTTTGCTCAGTTCTCCGGCGACGTGACCTTCATGAATCACGATCACACGGTCGCTCACACCTAAGATTTCTGGTAAATCACTGGATACCATAATGATGGCAACGCCTCTGTCGGCTAATTCATTCATCAATTGATAAATTTCACGTTTTGCTCCAACGTCGACTCCTCGTGTCGGTTCATCTAAAATCAAGACTTTTGAACCAATTCCGATCCATTTAGCTAATACGACTTTTTGCTGATTTCCACCTGATAAACTAGAAACGCTGTCAAATTGGTTTTCTGCTTTAACATGCAACCGTTCCATCAATAATTGTGCAAAATCCATTTCGGCTTTTGTATCAATCAAGCCCTTTTTACTAAAACCGTCAATCGATGGCAAACTGATATTGTCACGAATAGAGTAATCTAAGATTAATCCCTCTTCTTTACGGTTTTCAGTTAAAAAACCGATGCCTTTTGAAATAGCTGTGCTTGGACTCTTGATCGTTATTTTTTCACCTTCAAGGTAAATATCACCTTGATCCAGTTCATCGATTCCAAATATACTGCGCATGATTTCTGTTCTTCCTGCACCCATTAACCCTGAAAAACCAACAATTTCACCAGATTTAACAGTAAAAGAAATATCTTTAAAACGATTTGCTTGCGTCAATCCTTTTGTTTCAAATACGACTTCTCCTATTTTTGAATGTTTCTTTGGATAATAGTCTTCCAAATCACGCCCAACCATTTTGCGCACCACTTCGTCATTTGTGGTTTCTTTTGTTAATGCTGTATCAATCGATACGCCATCGCGCATAACTGTGATCCGGTCGCTGATTTTAAAAATTTCTTCCATTCGATGAGAGATATAAATAATAGCAACTTTTTTACTTTTTAACGTATGAATGATTTTAAACAATACATCAATTTCTCTTTCGGTCAAAGCAGCTGTCGGCTCATCCATAATAATTACTTGAGCATTAGTCATTAAAGATTTGGCAATTTCAATCATTTGCTGTTGTCCTACAGAAAGTTGTTTAACGTCTTGATCCAAATCAATTTTGACACCTAAATCATCAAATGTCGCTTCAGCAAGCGTTCTCATTTCTTTTGTTTTGACCCAACCTAATGACGTTTTCAATTCTTTTCCGATAAACAAATTTTCTAGTACCGTCATTTCCGGCCACGTATTCATTTCTTGATGAATGAAACTGACCCCATGTTCTTCCGCTTCTTTTGGATTATCAAACCGTTTGTTTTCACCATTGATACTAATCTCGCCAGCGTCCGCTTTATGCAGCCCGGTCAAAATATTCATCAAAGTCGATTTTCCAGCGCCATTTTCGCCCATCAACGCATGAACTTCTCCAGCTTGAATATCAAAGTCAACTCCTCGAAGGACAGAGTTGCTGCCAAAACTTTTTCTAATGCCAGTCATTTTTACTTCCATCTGATACACCTCCTAAAATAGAACACCTGATTGCAATATGATGTTGGAATACGGTGTTGCTTCACCTGTTCGAATAACAACTTTCACGTCTTTTAACTGTTGCTTAAATGCTTCATGACTTACATATGTGATGGCTTCATTGTCTTTCAATTCTGCTTTAACTGCTGCTAATTGTTTGGGATTTTGGTCTTTGATTTCTTCTGCTAAAACAACCGTTTCAACCTTCATATCACTTAAGACAACTTGTAAAACAGATAAGAAAGAAGGTTCAGATAAAAACAATGCTAAGTCGATCTTTTTCACTCCATCTGGTACAGGCAACCCTGCATCTCCAATCGCAATTTTATCTGTATGACCTAAATCTGCTAATACTTTTGCAATGTCACTATTTAATATTCCATGTTTTTTCATATTGTTCACTCTCTTTCATTTCTGCTAGCGTCGGCATTCCACCTTGAGCGCCAAATTTTTGAATCGATAATGAAGCAGCTAAGTTTCCAAAACGAATACTAGCTTCCATATCCAAACCAGCCGTAAGGGCTACTGCAAAGGCTCCATTAAAGGTATCTCCTGCGCCTGTTGTGTCTATTGGATTTACCTTATAAGAAGAAATGTGTTTTTCACTCGTTCCATCATGGTAGTAAACCCCTTTAGAACCCATGGTCACAATCAATTGATTGGGAAATTTTGCTAATCCTTCAGAAATAGTCATTTCTGGAAAGAGTAAGTTAAACTCACTTTCATTGGGTGTCAAATACGTTGCTTTTTCTAAAACACTTTGGTTAACCTCTCTAGCAGGTGCTGGGTTATAGATGATTTTGATCTGTTGAGCAAAACAGAAGTCGATTATTTGTTCAACGACTGCTTGCGGCAATTCGTTTTGCACAACCACAATGTCACTAGACTCGATTAATTCACTCAATTTTTCCATTCGATTGTTGTCGATTGCGTTGTTCGCACCTGGTATATAAATAATGGCATTATCTCCATCCACGATAGTGATATGAGCAGATCCAGATGGTACGTGTGTAACGGGTTCCACATAGTCCGTATGAATCTTATTTTCGGTCAAATTATGAATCAATTCTTTTCCGAATAGATCCGTTCCAACCGTTCCCGCCATATAAACCTCTCCACCTAAACGAGCACTGGCTACAGCTTGATTGGCTCCTTTCCCGCCAAATGTAGTACTAAAATCATTCCCAGTAATGGTTTCTCCCACTTCTGGTCTTTTATCAGCAGTCACTACAAAGTCTGTTGAAATGCTGCCTATCACTGCTATTTTACTCATCTTCATCCTTCTCTCTGACTGATTCTCTAATTTTTAACGTTACAGGCAATTGAATGCGACTGTTTGCAACAAACCCTTTTTCAAGAATGTCACATAATAATAGTGCTCCCTTGAAGCCTATCTCATAGGCAGGTTGAGCGATAGTCGACAATCCAGGATACATCATTCTGCTAAACGGCATATCATCATAACCGATAATCTGAAATTCTTCTGGAATGCGGCGTCCTCTTTTAATCGCTTCTTTCATTACCGCTAGTGCGTAAACATCATTTGAAGCGATGACACTATCTGCCAAAGGAAAAGCTTCGAAGAATTGTTCCGCCGTTTGTTCTGCTAATTCAAATTTAAAACTTGGCGTTTGAAATAGTCCATATGCCAATTGATACTCTTTTAAAACTTTCTCGTTCCCAGCTAAGCGAATCGCAGAACTTGGAACTTCTTTTGGTCCTACCATGATCACAATCTCTTTTGGATTTCTTTTTGCAATTGCTTCTGCAGCTAACATACCACCAGTGTAATCATCGGAATGTACCGCAAAATCTCGATTACTTTCAACCCGATCGAGCATAACAAAAGGCATATTTCTTAAGTCTTTTCCATCCCCTTTAACAGCAGAGATCACACCAGCTATGTTATTTTGTGCGAAAATCTTTAGGTATTCTTTTTCTTTTTCTTCATCATCTTCTACGTTACCTAACAACAGACTATATCCTCGTTGATTCACACCGTCTTCTACGCCTTTAGCCATCAAAGGGAAAAACGGGTTCGCAATATCGGGCAATAATAAACCAATCAACTTTGATTTCTTTTGATACAAAGAACGAGCCACTTCATTAGGATAAAAATTTAACTCTTTAACGGCTGCTTCTACTTTTATGCGCGTTGCTTCACTGACATAACCGCTATTGTTAAGCGCCCTAGATACAGTAGCAACTGATACACCTGCTAATTTTGCTACTTCTTTTATTGTTGTCATGTTATTCCTCGCTTATTTTCAAAGTAATGTGGAACCGATTACACACATAGCTTAACACGTTAAAAAAATATATGCAAGCGTTTTCTAAATCTTTTTTTAAGCGCTATAACGTTTAAAAAATAGAGGTTACTAGAGTCTCCTTAGACTACATTGCAGCAAAAAAGCATTCAAAGAAAGAATTGAATGCTTTTTTAACACGTATGAACTTATCGCTTACTATACTTCAAAATTACGATTCCGTTGTCTACTATATTTTCTTCCAGTCTCAATTCAATAGGGGGATGACCACCGTAAAACAATGGTCTCCCTTCTCCTAAAATCACCGGAATTAATCCAATAATGTACTCATCAATACAATTTTCTTTTAAAAATGCATTTACTAATTGGCCGCCGCCGAAAAGCATGATATCTTTTCCTGGCTTTTGCTGTTCTGCTTTAATCACTTCAACGATGTCATTTCCACAAAATTTAATGTTATCATAATCATTAATGGCTGAATGAGTAGCTACATAGACAGTCTGATTTTTAAATTCTAAATGCATATCTTGCTCGTAGCATTTTTTCCCCATCACCACTATATCAATTTTTTCCAAGAGCGTTTCATAGTTGTACTCATTACCTGTATTTAAAGAACTGTCTTCATACCCTTTAATCCACTCATAACTGCCATCTTCATTGGCAATAAAGCCATCTAAACTCATCGCTAAATTCATAATAATTTTTCTCATTGTACCAACTCCTTTTTAATAAAAAGCCGAACCTTATTAAATCCGATTAAGCATTTAACTTACCCTTTATAGGCTTTATCCAATTCAGCAAGATTAAATTTTTTCATTTTAAGAAACGCTTGCGTTACCCGTTGTAACTTTTCAGAATCTTTAGTTGTCATCAGCTCTTTCATCCGTGTAGGAACAATTTGCCACGACAGACCGTATTTATCTTTCAACCAGCCACATTGTTCCGCTTCAGGTACAAAAGACAGCTTATCCCAGTAGTAATCGATTTCTTCTTGCGTATCACAATTTACTACAAAAGAAATGGCTTCGTTAAACGTAAATCCGTGTGCCATACCGCTGTCCATTGCTACAAAGTTCTGACCTTCGAGATTAAACAGCCCATATTGAACCGTTCCAACCTGACTATTCTCATCACTCTCACTATAATAATTGAGACCGTCAATAGCCCCATTCGCAAATACAGATGTATAAAATTCCATCGCTTCTTTTGCTTTGCCGTATTGTTTATCTGTAAACAACAACGTTGGGGTAATTTTTTGCGAAATCAATTGATCAGGCACATACAATATTTGCCAAGAAAGACCGTATTTATCTTCTGTCCAGCCATATCTCTCACTA
>NZ_ABHH01000040.1:0-13225 GCF_000171855.1 Carnobacterium sp. AT7
CTAAAGTCCCTTTACTATTTTGCATTTTATAAAGAACATCACAATGCATGTCTATACTATTCACATTTACTCCTGCTTTCCGCTTTTACGCACTTCTTTATATTTTCTCATCATACTTTAATCACAATAGAAGTGCAATACTAAAAAAAGGGAGACAAACAGCTGCGAGCTGTCTATACCCCTTTATAATCTAATTCAGTTTCGTTTCACGAGTTGGTTCTTCAACAAAATAAAGGATCGCACCGCCAATAACAAAAAGAATGATTAGTGCAAATACCCCGTTTAAGGAGTTCCCAGTCCTTTGAGAAATAACCGCTACTAAAACAGGTCCAATAATAGCTGCAAATTTGCCGAAAATGTTGTAAAAACCAAAGAATTCATTTGCATGTTTCTTAGGAATCAACTGGCCAAATAACGAACGGCTGAGTGCTTGGATTCCGCCTTGAGCTGTTCCAACAAGAACGGCAAGTATAATGAATGTAAACAAGGAATCTAAGGTCAGAGCATATATACAAATAAAAGTATACGTAATGATTCCAACATAAATCATTTTTTTATTGCTAAATCGGCCAGCTAAGATTCCATACAAAATAGAGAAAGGAAACGCCACAAATTGGCTCACCATCATCACAACGATTAAATCATTCGCTGCGAGTCCAATATCTGAACCAATTGCTGTCGCCATTTGGAAAATGGTTCCTACACCATCTATGTAAAAGAAATACGCAGCCAAAAACAAAAAGACATTGCGGTACTGACGAATGTTTTTAAGTGTTTCCCATAACCTCAAAAAACTATTTCTAACGACATGGGGCTGTTTTTCAATATACGTCTTTTGTTCAACATTTTTCCAGTATGGAATGGTAAAAACAAACCACCATAACGCAGTTGCTACAAAACCGCCTTTGATAAGTGCACTTTGCGATACTGGTAGAATACCTGTTAATTGAAAGAAAATAAAAATAACAAAAGGGATCGAACTGCCAATATACCCCCAACCATAGCCTGCACTGGATACACGATTCATTCGGTTCAAGGTTGTAGTATCGACCAATGAAGCATCGTAAAAAATATTTGCTGCACCATAACCAATCGAAGAAATGGCATAAAGAGTCAATAACACTAACCAATTTTCATCTGGAATGAAAGCAAAGCTAATGGTGGCAATAATACCCAGACCAGTTGCCAAAGTAAACATGGAGTTACGATACCCTTTATAATCAGCAATTGCTCCTAAAATAGGGGCTAGTAACGAAACAACTAATGTTCCTATTGAATTTGCATACCCAAGATACGCTGTCGAATTTGCCGCACTAACGCCTGAACCTTCAGAAACGGCTTTGAAAAACAAGGGGAAAACTGCTGTAGTTACCATGATCGCATAAGCTGAGTTAGCCCAATCTTGCAGAATCCAACTTTTCTCAGGTAATGTATACTTAAAGCGTGCTTTTTGACTGTCCATTACTTTCCCTCCTCGTGCTTAATTAAATAAAGTAGCTAGAACTTTTCCATCTATTGCCTGAGGAAATTCCAGTCCCATTGCATGTAAAAAGGTCGGGCCTTCATCAACCAATCGTGCTGAGGGTATGCGAGCATTTGAGTTGATTCCTGGGCCTGAAATGAACAGTGTTGTTTCATAATTTTCTTTTTTAGGACTGTATCCATGTGTCCCTTTATGGAATGCTGTTGTCTCAGCTCGACTAATTTCTTCTAAAAATGGACCATCACTATCACTGACAAAATAGTAGCCTTTCTTAGCTTCTACTAAAAAACTACAAGTGGCATCTGCTCCTAAATCAGCAGCTTCTTCTTGAGTATAAATAGCCTCTATTTGTTCAGAATGCTGCTCTAAACTATTACGGACATCAGCCAAGTTTACGCCAGGTTTTGTATAAATGTAACATGACCCGTCTGCTCCTTTAGCCAAGACATCCCATTCTTGAATCATTCCAGCTTTACTTTCTTTTAACCAGCCTTGTGTTTTAAATAGTTGATTCAACCTTACGACTGTATGAGTGTCTAATTGATAATGATCTCCAAATAGCGCCAATACAGTTTCTTCAAAGATCCCTTTTTCTTTCATAGCAGTAATAATTTGATTTAAGTGATCATCCATCCGTTTAATGGCTGCCCTTGCTTCTTTTGTATCTACACCGAACTCATGTCTCGTACTGTCCAAGTCGACTAAATGGATTGCCATTAAATCAGGATTTTTAGTATGGATTGTGTCTACGATTCCAGCAGTTAAGAAATGATCTAACTCAGGCTGTTTGATTCCGTTTCGCATTTCACCAAATTTCCGTTCCAGATTGAATACAAATTTTGGTGAAGATGACCATAATGAAATTAAGACTTGCGATTGCCAAGGACGATTGGCAAAAATCTCCGTAAGGTTATAGTTTATAGCTTTACTTCGACCGGTAACTGGCCATAGAAAAGAAGCGATCGTGTATCCAGCTTCGTGGGCAATATCAAATAGGCTAGGAACTTTGATATCTTTTGCATACCAGTGCCAGTCAGGTGATTTTCTTTTAGGTTGCACATAGGTATTGTTCGTAATCCCGTGTGTCTTAGGGTATACCCCCGTTACAATAGATGTATGGGCCATATAAGTTAAAGATGGATAAACTGTTTCTACTTTTTCTACTAAAGCACTGCGCTCCAACAAATATTTAAATGTTGGCAAGGTGCGGGCATAGGCTAAATCTTTTGCTCCAAAAGCATCTAAAGAAATCATGTATAAACGCTGTTTCTTCATTTTAATCCTCCTCTTTACCGCTCTATTATCCCACAAGTTTTTTCGCTGAGAAAGCTAGTTTTGTCATTTTTATGTAAAGAATTTTCATTGATTTTTCTATTTTGGCTCTTCGTCAAATAGTGTGGCTGCTTACAAACATGATAGAATCGGGCATGAGTGCCCACAGTGCTACCCTTTCATTTTTCTACAGGGCTACAAGCAATCCTATTCCTCCAGAATGTTAAGCATGAACTAAATTCATCTATCCACACTTAAAAGTGTAGAGTCTATATTTTTCGTAAAAAAAAAGCACTGATAAAATCAGTGCTTTTCCGACAATATTCATTTTCATAAATAGGTCCCATGAATTCCACAAAACAGAGGGGTCCAAACACCTGCATCTTGCAGTTGTACAGAAGTACGGTTGTGCCTTGTCTAAAGTTCCAATCACTTGTCGCCGCAGCGAAATGACCGAAGTCACCTGATTGGAGGTCAACTCATCGCATGGGTATACTTTACCATGGTATTTCATTAAATACAAGAGTTTTTTCATATTTACCTATTTTTTTTATGCAACTGTTAATAAAACTTATTTCTATTTTCCATGCTTATCATTGGTACTATACACTTAGCTGTTCTATAATGGGATTGATTCAAAGGAAAAGTTTTTCTTATTACTAGGCAAGACTTTAATTTAAGGAGGCCTTTTTATGAAAGAAGAAGTTATTGTGAATTATTTGGATCGTCATGGACTAGAAGCAAAAACTGGTACGACCATTTTGGTTGAAAGAAAAACATGGAATCGAAAATGGTACGCTACATTATTTGGTAAAAACAAAACTGAAAAAATCTACCTAAATTTTGCTGAAAGAGAATTTGTTATTTTGCCGCTTGTTCAAGACTCTATGACTCTTATTGAAGGCGACTACGCCCAAGTTCCTCTGATAGAAGTTAAATCGATTTATTTCAAAAACCAATCAACCTATTATGCTTTAATGATTCAATACAACGATGCTACTGATACCGATGATCGCATAAAAAAATACAGAGTCCCTAAGGAAGTTGCTGATTCTCCATGGCACAAACAAAATTTAGACAACCTAATTGAGCGCTTTGGGTTAAAAGAATCTAAATAAAAAAACGGTTTTTAGACATTCATTTATGCCTAAAAACCGTTTTTTTCATTTAGCCTTTTTTCAGACTAGTAAAGCCACCTTTTTTGTCTTAGTTCTGAATGACTTCGATTTTATATCCATCTGGATCGGTAATAAAGAAGAAATTAGCTGCATTATCTGGAAGACTTTTTAGATCTGTAACTTCATATCCACTAGCTTTATACTCTTTTTGAGTCGCGCCTAAGTCATCTACACCAATTGCAATGTGCCCATATCCATTTCCAAGAGTGTACGCTTCTTCTTGATCATAGTTATAGGTTAATTCTAATTCATAATCATCGCCATCCAACACTAAATATACTAATGTAAATTTAAGTTCTGGAAAATCTAAACGACGAGCTTCTTTAAATCCTAATACATTTGTATAAAATTCCATTGATTTTTCTAAATCTTTTACACGAACACAAGTATGCAACATTTTTTTTGTCATCTTTCAATCATCCTCTCATTCCATTATTTACTACCTCTTTATCTTAATGCAATTCCACCTAGAGTTCAAAAAATATTATTCGTGTAGTTCCAATGGCAAACCATCTGGATCTTTGAAAAAAGTGAATTTCCCATTTGTGTACTCATCAATTCGGACCGGCTCTGTTTCAATTCCTCTTTTGTTCAACCACTCGATGGCTTCGTCAAAATCATCAACATAAAAACACAAATGTCTCAATCCTACTGCTTCCGGTTGTGTAGGCCGTTTTGACGGATTAGGAAAAGAAAACAATTCAATTTCACTTTCTCCCAGTTTTAAATCCAACTTATAGGAATCGCGTTCTGCTCGGTAATTTTCACGTATGATTTCTAAACCTAAGATTTCAGTGTAGAACTGTTTAGATTTTTGGTAATCAGACGCAATGATGGCCACATGATGAATTTTTTTAATATTCATAGAACATTCCTCCAATTTTTTAAATGTCACGAATCATTTCAATACTTGTAAAATCTGGATTTTCAGTATCGACTATGTCCTGAAGGTAGTTAAATCCAAGAGCTTTATAGAATAAAAGGCTCTCTTCATTTGATTTAAAGAAACTGACCAACTGAGTATTGTTTCCTAATAGTTGTTGCATTTGTGTTAAGTGATCTACCAATCGTCTTCCAATTCCTTGTTTTATATAATCTGCATCAACATATAAAACAAATATTTTACCTACCTTAGAATCAACAATTCCTCCGCCAATTACACCGATAACTTTTCCGTCTAATCGAGCAACAATCCAGCCACTCCATTTAGCCGATACTTCTTTAATTTCTTTTAGAATTCTTTCAGGATTGTAATATTCTTCAACTTTCTCCTGTACTTTTTGCTTATCCTTTACAGCAGTTGCTGCATAAGCATACCCTTCAATACAAATAGCCACGATACTATCAATGTCTTCTATTGTAGCCAACTCAATACGAACGTCTTCAAAACTTGAATTCTCTTTTACTTCAACCTGTTTCATACCTTTTTCTCCTCTAGTCAAATTCTCCAATAAACACCATTTTATTCTATCCTGTTATCAACTATATTTTTCTTATCACCTCTAAATTAGCACTAAATAGCCCATTTGTCACTAGCATACTGGCGGCGATATAAAAACAATTTTGCCGTACTAGATTAATTTACGGTATACTTCAATTAGTCTATTTTTTATAAGGAGGGACAAAGTGACTGTTAGCAGTATTATTTTACAACAATTGGGCAGTATGTTTATTCTTATCCTTTTTGGCTACATTCTTATAAAAGGAAATGTGCTAAATAGTTCTGGCACCAAGCAAATTGCTAAAATGTTAGCAAACTTTATTACCCCTGTGCTGTTATTTATGTCCTTTCAACGAGCGTATCATTCGAGTCAATTCAAATGGTTTTTAGCAACGGTTGGAATTACGATTTTATTAATGGCCGTACGTATCCTAGTGAATTATTTTTTCTTACGGAATGCCTCTCGAACAGATCGTTACGCCACAACTTTTACAAATGCAGGATTTATTGGAATTCCGTTAGTTCTAGCAGTACTTGGTTATGAAGGTGTTTTTTTTGTATCTGCCTATAGTGCTGTGACGAATATCTTACAGCGGACTTATGGCATTTACATCATTTCAGGTGATAAGTCATTGATTACTCCAAAACGAGCATTGCTAAACCCTGCAACTTTAGGCGCTCTTACTGGATTAATTTTTTACTTACTGCAAATACAGTTGCCAACACTTTTAAGTGATTCTCTTTTTACTATTGCAGATTTAAATACCCCTTTAGCCATGATTTTATTAGGCAGCTATGTAGCAGAATCTAAATTACTAAATCTCTTTAATCATCCACGAGCTTACTGGACGACTTTTTTAGCTTTAATCCTGTCTCCTATTATTAGTATCTCACTATTATGGTTATTGCCTTTAGATAATTACTTAGTCTTTTTCGTCTTAGCCATTGCAACGGCTGCTCCAATCGCCGTAAATACAGCTTTATTTTCACAACTTTATGGCGGAGATTATGAATATGGTGCGCGTTTAGTTGTTTTATCAACTTTGCTGTCCATTATTAGTATGCCTTTAATGTTACGGTTTGCTGATTTTGTCTTTTTAATGAATTAATTTTTAAAGGCGAAGACAAATAAGAAGCTTCCTATCATATTAATTAACTAAAGAACAGAGCAGATAAAAAGAACCCATCTATTTTGTATAGGTGGGTTCTTTGAATTAGCAAGTAGGATGATAACTCTATCATTTTTCATTTTTTGAAAAAATTTCTTTCATGTAATCATCAAGAAAAAGTTTATAAGTGATAAATAATCCACCTGATGTTTTAAAAAAAGAAACAAAAAATGCCATTTTATGGTGTGAAGAAAGGTATTCACTATAAAAGTAATTTAGTAAAAATACAAGTACTATCCATACAATAAGGGCTAAAATCCATTTTTTTTTTCCATACTTACCACAACTCAATCTATTTAATGTTTTATTCATTCTATTTCGAGAGTCAATAAATTTAGCAAATCGAAAACCTTGATATATCAATGCGGCCGAGAAGAGTCGAACTTCCACCAGGATAATCCTGACCAGCCCCTCAAGCTGGCGCGTCTACCATTCCGCCACGACCGCGTTTAAAAACCTTACTAATACGGTATCCTCGATAATTCTAACGTTAGTTTACGCTTGATTTCGATAATTACCACATTAGTTATTATACAAATACGTGATCTTTTTTGCAATAGCAACAAACGAAACAAAAAAAAGGCAATATAAAATAAGCCGAAAATTAATCCGACTTAAATCTCATATATTCTATTATCGTAAATTAGTCCATTCGAAAGTTTTCTTCGACATATATCCGTTCTTCTTCGGGTGTGGCTAAACGTTCCGCTTCTCCGATATCACCCTCGTTCGAAGACCATATACGATTATGCACTTCTACTGAATTCGAAAAATCCCCTTTTTTCCACGTGGTCAATATCTCACGATAGGATTCTTCGTTTTCCATTTCTGTTTCGTCTAATACCTTAAGTAGCATATCGATGTTTTCTTCTTTCATTTCAAATGCGCCCCACTTAGATTCTGCGTATACCTTTTGATGGGTCATTTCGTGTACTCTACGTTCGAATCCTTCATCGGAATACACATAAGGTAGTGATTCGACTACTTCCGCAGATTCGATTTTTTCTGCTATTTCGGCGTCTTTCGACTTTTCGTTTGCCTTATCAAAAGATATAAAAACTACGGTCATAATCCCCCCTAATACTAATACCCCGAGTAACCCTAAAATAATTTTTTTCAATTTTGTTCTCACCTCATATAATTATCTGAAATTTCTTTCTACGAAATCTTGTTCTTCTTCCGGTGTCAATAACCGTTCTGCTTTTCCAATTGTACCGCCTTCTTCTAACCACACTTTATTGTGTACTTCGACCGCATTAGAAAAGTCCCCGTCTTTCCACTTGTTTAGGACTTCCTTATAATATTCTACTTCTTCATTTGAATTAGATTCTTTTAGTGCTGATAGTAGTGAATCGATGTGTTCTTCGCTCAGTTCGTACACTTCAAACTTGTATTCTGCGTATACTTTTTGGTGCGTCATTTTGTGAATTAATTGTTCGATACCCACGGAATCATTTTCCCACGTTCCTATAAATTCGACGGAAGATGATTCCATATCTGACGGAAGTGTTCCCATATTGATTTCGGGATATTCCTCTATGACACTTTCTTGAAATTTCGATTCTTTGATTGCTTTCGATTCTTCAACTTCTTCTTGCATAGATTCGGTTACATCGACTTCTTCCGTATTTTGATACGTTATGTAAATTACCAACGGCAGCAAACTAAGTATAAACAATGTTAAAACTAATCCTATAAAAAATTTCTTCAAATTAATGTCCTCCTATACCAATTCACTTACTTATTATCATGTTAATTGAAAAATATGAAATTAGCAACCCTTGTTCATGGACCTTCGTTTTGTAATAATAAAAACAAAAATGTGTGTACCTATTCGATCATAAGTGATTTCGCAATAAATACTACGAAAACTATTGTACAAAAAAAAGACACTGCCTAACGTCTAAAATTAAACGTCAAGAAATGTCGGCTCTATACTTTTTAGTGTGGATAGACGAATTTAATTTAGTCAGTAATTACTATTCTGGAGGAATTTTTAGAAGCAGTCACACTCTTTGAAGAAGAACCGAAACGTCTTGGCATTCTTCCACTAGCTGATTTTGTTTATTATTTAATTCATGGTCATTTTTGATATAAACCTGGCTTTTTGAAAGTCTTGTTAAAAAAATTAAAGGCTGGAATTTTTTTTATTCCAGCCGATTCATTTTGCTTTATTTCAATACCAAATTGCCCTTTACATCTAAAAATGCAGTAATGTTTTCCTGTATATCCATTAAATTTAGTTGTTTATATCCGATATGTATTGTTGTTCCACCGTATGCCTTTTTAATTTGAATGGTACTACCTGCTGGTACAGAAAGAACCGTCTTCACTCCTCCAGTTGATCCAACAATATTGGCTTTAATACCTTCTTTTGATGTAATATTTCCTCCACGTAAATAACCACCAATTACTACTTTACCTTGAGCTTCTATAGTAGTATTTAAGCAGCCCTTACCATAAACATGGATATTTCCATTACATAACAAAGTGCTATTTGACACACTTGCAATATAAATAAATTTACTTTCTTCAAAATCTAACAGATTCATCTCTTGGATAGTATGCATCAACGATATCAACAATTTAATTTGAGTTAAAGTGATATCCAATTGAGAAACTTCAAATAATAAGTTTCTTAATTGTTCTGCTGTAATTTGCCATTCTTTTTTTAAGAAATCTTTTTCTTGATAAACAAGTTCTATGTAGTTTTTCGCAACATCAGTAAATTTAACAAAACTGTGCTGAAGTAAAAATTTAAAAATAGATTTTAGACTTTGTTTCGATTCACTATTCTTATATGATGCGGACTTAGCAGTTTGCTCTAAAATTTCGTACATCTCTTCTAACTGTTCGGTAATCGTCCTTAGGTAAGAATCAAGTTGAACGATAACGGTATTCTTTTCACCAACAGAAAGAATAGAATTTTCACTGTTTCCACCACTAGTAATCGAGTTCAGTGCTGTCACAGTAGAGTTCCTTATAGATGAATGAACAATTACATTACTTCCGGCATCTATAACCATATTCTCCTCTACTTCTCCTTTTATTTCTACATCTCCAAAAAAGTGAATATTTCCTGTAGTGAGATTAACATTTCCTTTTTGGATAAATTTAGGAATGATAGCTGCTTTTACAATATGATCCTTCTGGTAGATACGTGGTCTTCCACTCCTAGTCGCAACGATACGGTTTCCATGCAACTTTGTTCCATTTTCCGAATAAAAAGTAATGGACTTCAAGGATTTGGGTTTAATTGGTTGATTGGTAACACTGATACCCGTGTTTCCTTGTTGTGGAGGATGAATAATTCCTAATAGTTCACCTGTTTCCACAATCGGTATCTCACTACTCTCTCGAAAATCAATGTTGCCTCTTTCATCTTCCAACAATAAGTTTTTAATGTTCAAATCGACTTTCATTTCTAAAAAACCATCTTTCCCATCTTGTGGAGGTATACCTGTTGCTACTTCATATATGATTGGTTCTTCAGCTTGAGATGCCATGATAATCACTTCTTCTCTAATCCCATAAAAGACATTGGCTTCTCTTAAAGCTTGACGAATTTCCTCTATACTGACTTTTTCAGTAATTGTTTTTTTTTCTTCCACTGTTAACGTTACTTTTCTTGCTAAAAGAGCATTCTTTATTTTTCTCGTTATCTCATATCCAGGCTCAACCTCAATATAAGCTTTTAATTGCTGTTCATTTGTTGTCACAATGCATCTTGGCAATACCTTTCCATTTATGACCTCAATAGAAATATCATCTTTTTCAGAAATAGCCAACATATCCTCCGTCATGATTTTCCCGTTCTTTGTCACTATTATTTCATTCAAAAAAGCACTATCAATTTGCAATGTAGGGAAAACTCCCGGATCATCTTTCACGTATACTACCCCGTTAGTTATCCAAATCTTCCCCTTTAATAATTGCTTTTTGTAGCTAGCAAAGCCTTGGTAATCAATCAATTTCTCTACTTTTCCCTTAACTATTTCGCCCTCCATAAGTAAACGCCTCCATTCTCAGTATCTTTCTCAGTATATCCTATTTCCCATTCGAAATATACCAATTTTAGGCTTCTCTATATACCTTATCCAATTTCTTAATTTTTTCCACACAGAATTTCTACTTTATGACTCTTTCTTTGAAAAAACATGGAACACGATAGCTTTTTTGTAGCTTATTTTATTAATTAGTTTTTTTAAATTCCTGTTAGCTTTCTATTGCTTTATGCTTTATGGTATGATTAAAGACACCTACTATCCTTGTTGAGAAATTTGCAAAGGATTGAAGAAGTTTAATTTAGCTGTAGGCGACGATAGTGATAGTAACTTCTCTAATGAGTTAGATGAGTAGAACTAAATATGAAGGTTTAAAAAACGAGTATTAGAAAGGTGATAAAATTGAATTTTAAAGAATTCGAAGAATATTTAGACGCAAATTTAGGAAGTAAAGACATCTTTTTTGAAAAAGCTATGGAAGACCAAATGAGAAGGAACGCTAGAAGACCACCTGCAAAAAGATGGAATGAAGCAAAATTAGAACGGGCTGTTAATAGAATGTGGATAGACATTGTTAGAAGTATCTATGATAAATTTAAAATCACGATCAATACTAAGTCTGCTGATCCCTATCAAGCTTGGATAGAGTTTTTCGAAAAAAATGAAGCTTTAGAAAACTTAGATGAAATGATGAATGATTTAGAATTTGAATAAACACTCATTGGAATAACGAGTTCCATACAAAAAGAGTTCAGACACTTGTCTGAACTCTTTTTGTATTATTTATTCGTTTTAAAATGGTGAGCTTACATCATGCCGCCCATTCCAGGATCCATTCCCATTCCGCCCATTGGAGCATCAGGTTTTGGTTGGTGAGCAACAACAGCTTCAGTCGTTAACAATAAGGCTGCAACACTTGCTGCATTTTGTAAAGCTGAGCGTGTTACTTTAGTTGGATCAATGATACCAGCATCAATCATATTTACCCATTCATCCGTAGCTGCATTGTACCCTACGCCTAAGTCAACGCCTTTTAGTTTTTCAACGATTACTGAACCTTCAAGACCAGCATTCGTCACGATTTGGCGAACCGGTTCTTCAAGAGCACGAATAACAATTTTAACCCCTGTTGCTTCGTCGCCTGTTGCTTCAATTTCTGAAACTTTGCGTTGAACGTTGATTAAGGCTGTTCCACCACCGGAAACAATTCCTTCTTCAACAGCTGCACGAGCTGCATTCAAAGCATCTTCAATACGCAATTTACGTTCTTTTAATTCTGTTTCAGTTGCAGCTCCAACTTTAATAACGGCAACTCCACCAGAAAGTTTAGCTAAACGTTCTTGTAATTTTTCTTTGTCAAATTCAGAAGTTGTTTCAGCTGCTTGAGCTTTTAATAAAGCTACACGGTGTGAAATAGATTCAGCAGAACCAGCACCTTCAACAATAGTAGTCGCATCTTTTGTTACAACGACTTTGCTTGCATGTCCCAATTGATCGATAGCTGTATCTTTCAATTCTAGACCAAGATCTTCAGTAATAACTGTTCCGCCAGTTAAGATAGCAATATCTTCAAGCATCGATTTACGACGATCGCCAAATCCTGGAGCTTTAACAGCTACAACATTGAATGTTCCACGCAATTTGTTTAAGACTAATGTAGGAAGAGCTTCCCCATCAACATCATCAGCAATAATCAACAATGGACGTCCTTGTTGCAGAATTTGTTCTAATAATGGAAGGATTTCTTGAATATTTGAGATTTTTTTATCTGTAATCAAGATATATGGATTTTCTAAGTTAGCTTCCATTTTATCATTATCGGTTACCATATATTGAGAAAGGTACCCACGATCAAATTGCATTCCTTCAACTACTGTTAATTCT
The DNA here is from genome assembly GCF_000171855.1 of Carnobacterium sp. AT7. Taxonomy (NCBI): domain Bacteria; kingdom Bacillati; phylum Bacillota; class Bacilli; order Lactobacillales; family Carnobacteriaceae; genus Carnobacterium; species Carnobacterium sp. AT7. The sequence continues at coordinate 12,432 of NZ_ABHH01000040.1, forward strand.
GTTTCGATTCCTTTAGACTCTTCAATTGTAATAACGCCATCTGTTCCAACGCGTTCCATTGCTTCTGCAACTAATTCTCCTGTTTCATTGCTTCCTGAAGAAATAGATGCAATTTGAGCAATTGCTTCTTTTGAATCAACTTGTTTAGAAATAGCAAGCAACTCATCTACAGCAACTTTTGTCGCCATTTCGATACCGCGACGGATTCCAACAGGGTTAGCTCCAGCTGTTACGTTTTTCAAGCCTTCGCGAACGATAGCTTGTGTTAAAACAGTCGCTGTTGTTGTACCATCTCCAGCAATATCATTGGTTTTAGAAGCTACTTCTGAAACCAATTGTGCTCCCATATTTTCAAAATGATCTTCTAGTTCAATTTCTTTAGCAATCGTAACGCCATCATTTGTAATTAATGGTGAGCCGTAAGATTTTTCTAAAACAACGTTTCTTCCTTTGGGTCCTAATGTTACTTTAACAATATCTGCCAAAATATCTACACCACGCAACATTGATGCACGTGCGTCTTCAGAAAATTTAATATCTTTTGCCATTTTTCCTTCACCTCATTAATTTAGTTTGTTCAAGTTTTTACTCGTTATATTTAATCTATGACTGCAACGATATCGTGTTCTTTTACCACTAAATATTCTTTACCGCCGTATTTCACTTCTGTTCCAGCATATTTTTCAAATAACACAGTATCGCCTACATGTACTGACAATGCTACTGTTGAGCCGTTTTCCAAAACACGACCTTCCCCAACAGCGATTACTGAACCAGTTTGAGGTTTTTCTTGA
>NZ_ABHH01000039.1:0-14437 GCF_000171855.1 Carnobacterium sp. AT7
GTCAATCCCAAGTTCTTCGCTTTATCAATAACACTTTTAGTTGGTACATCCAATTCTTTGGCGTACTCATAAACACGTTTTTAGCCATGTTATCACCCTCCAATTAAATTGATAATAATTCTCGGAATTTTTTCCAAAGCCATTATCCGTGATGGTGCAAATGGTTCGTTCTCTTCCTATTGCTTGGCTTAACTCACTTCTCGTAAAGTGAATTATAAAAGGAATATGATAATAATTGCACTTATCCGAGATTTTCTTCTTAGTATTTTCACTAGCATCTGTAGCCACAATAACAACTTTTGCAGATAGATTTCTGATTTCTTTCAAACTCAGGTCTTCTCCAGTAGTAAGCTTGCCTGCTCTTGTTGCCATACCTAAAAGATTTAATACTTTTTGTTCTTCTATCATAAACTCATCCTAGCTTTTTGATGCGTAACATAATCCAACAGTTTTTGATAAAAATCATCGTCTAATGCTGTTCCCAATACTTTATCTAGCACATGTTTTTCCCATGCAGCTTGTACAATTTCAGGTTCAATTGAGACATAAGCACCTCGCCCAGGCAGTTTACCACTAGGATCGATTGATACTTGATTTTCTTTATTAATCACAATTCGAATCATATCTTTTTTTGGTTTCATTTCATTGGAAATAACACATTTCCGCATAGGTATTTTGCGTTTTTGCATTGTCATCACCTCTTGTTAGTCTTCAACGTTGTTGCGTTCTTCAGCTAACTCAATCAGCTCTTCTGCAGCTTCAGCATCTAGATTGCCTTCTTCGATGTCAGCATCAATCGTGATTTCATCAAATTCAGTATCTAAGTCCTCAACCGTTTGAATGATTTCTTCTTCATTCATTTCTTGTTCTTGACTTTCAATTGTCTCAATAACTTCAGCATACTCTGCATCTTTTACTAATCCAGCTTCTTCTTTAGCTAATTGAATAGCCGCCATGTCTGTTTCAGATTTGATATCGATTTTATAGCCTGTTAATTTAGCTGCTAATCGAGCATTTTGACCACGTTTACCAATAGCAAGAGACAATTGGTAATCAGGTACAACTACTAAACAACTACCGGCAGCTTCATTAAAGGTTACACTGACAACTTGAGCAGGATTTAAAGCATTTCCGATATAAGTTGCTGGATCTGCATCCCATTCTACTATATCCATGTTTTCACCTTTTAGCTCATTGACAATAGCTTGTACACGTTGTCCTTTAGGTCCGACACAAGTTCCAACAGGATCGATATTTTCTTCTCTAGAACGAACCGCTACTTTAGCACGGTCTCCAGCTTCTCTAGCAATCGAAACGATTTCGACAACTCCGTCATAGATTTCAGGAACTTCTTGTTCGAATAACCGTTTTAATAAATCAGGATGGCTACGACTAACAAAAATTTGTGGTCCTTTTGACGTGTTTTCTACTTTTGTTACATATACTTTGATACGATCATGAGGTTTGTACACTTCATTAGGAATTTGTTCTTGCTTAGATAATACAGCTTCGATTTTTCCTAAATTAACGTAGATATAACGATGATCTTGTCGTTCAACGATTCCTTGCATAATGTCATTTTCATAAGCAATAAATTCATTGTAGATAATATTTCTTTCCGCTTCGCGTACACGTTGCATGATAACTTGTTTAGCTGTTTGAGCAGCAATTCGTCCAAAGTCTTTTGGCGTTACTTCGAAACGGATTTTGTCGCCTAATTCATAAGCTTTATTTAATTCTAAAGCTTCTTCAAGGCCTACTTCAAGGCGAGAGTCATAAACTACATCTGCCACTTCTTTAACAGAATAAACATGAATGTTTCCTTTTTTTAAATCAAATTCAACCTCAACGTTTTGTGCTTGATCATAATTTCTTTTGTAAGCCGAAATCAAGGCAACTTCTAGCGCTTCAATAACGAATTCTTTTGGAATTCCTTTTTCTTGTTCTAAAGCATTAAGAGCATTTAACATTTCTTTGCTCATTTCTCACTTCACTCCTGTCTCTAACAATCATTTAATTAAAATTGAATGGCTCTTCTAGCTTTTGCAATTATTTTACGGCTGAAATCGATATCTTTCACTCTCGTTTTGACGCGAATAGTCAACGTTAACGTTTCATCGTTTACTTCTTTTAATGTTCCTTCATAGACTTTTTCACCATCTACAGGTTCATATAAAGAAATATGGATGTATTCTCCGATTGAATCTGTATAATCTTGTTCTTTTTTTAATGGTCTTTCAGCTCCAGGAGATGAGACCTCCAAGAAATAGGCTTGCGGTATTGGATCCGGATCAATTTTGTCCATATGTTGGCTAATTTGCTCACTAACTAATGCACAGTCTTCTAAATCAATTCCTTCTGGTTTATCAATGTAAACTCTTAAAAACCAATTTTGACCCTCTTTTACAAATTCTATATCTACCAATTCAAACTGATTTCTTTCAACAATAGGTTGCACGATTTCAGTTACTGTTTCTACCACATTACTCAACTTTTTCGCCTCCTTATAGTTAGTTTTATAACTTACTGCCGAAAAAGAGTGAGCGTCACCGCTCACTCTCAACAGAATATCTAAATCCAAATAAATAATACCATAAAATCACGCAATAAGCAACAAAACACTATCAAATAAGTCTTTTCAGTCGATTTTCAACTTGGTTTATTTTCTAATTTAGAGAGGTTAAAAATAAGTGATTAAAAGAGATCAAATAAAGACAATTGATTTTCATCACGCAATCCTTTTAATACTCCATTCTCATTTAAATATTCAATAACCGTTTTAGAACTTTTCCTCTTTAGCTAAATCTTCTTTGAAAGAAACGGTTATCTTTCTGCTTCTATAATTTGCTTAGCACGTAGCTCCAAACTAGTACTGCTCTAAATGGTGCCATCAGCGTATTGCCTTCAATAACAAAATCTGACGCATCTGATTTTGCTAAATCAACCATTTTAAATTCAAATCCTCGTTCGACCATTTCATTAGTCAATTCTAAAACCGTTAGCAGATTTTTCTCTTTCGTTGAAGCATCTAACCCTTTATCGGTTATTTCTTTCATTTTCAGTTTTATGCTGTCTTTCCCTTTAGCCATAGCAACTAAATCAAAATCATCTGCACGGACAGAAAAATATGCAGCATAATAAAGAATCGGAAAATGAACTTTGTAATAGGCTACCCGTAAAGCCATTAGCACGTATGCGGCCGCATGGGCTTTAGGGAACATATACTTAATTTTTAAACAAGAATCGATGTACCACTCTGGTATATTTTCATCTCGCATAGCTTTTTGCCAATCATCAGGAATTCCTTTTCCTTTACGAACCGATTCCATAATTTTAAAGGCTAAGCCATCTTCCATCCCGTTATGAATCAGGTAAACCATAATATCATCACGACAACCGATTACTTCTGATAATGGAATATCATTCACGCGAATCAATTCTTCCGCATTTCCTAACCATACATCCGTCCCGTGTGACAATCCTGATATTTGTAACAATTCAGCAAAGGTTGTTGGTAAGGTTTCTTCCAACATTCCTCTTACAAAACGCGTACCAAATTCCGGAATGCCTAAAGTACCCGTTTTCGACTGGATTTGTTCAGGAGTTACTCCTAGAACTTCGGTACCACCAAAAATTTTCATTACTTCTGGATCATCGGTAGGAATAGTTTTAGGATCGACTCCAGATAAATCTTGTAGCATTCTGATAACAGTTGGATCATCGTGACCCAGTATATCTAATTTTAAAACATTGTCATGAATCGAATGGAAATCAAAATGGGTCGTTTTCCATTCTGAATCTTGTGCATCAGCTGGAAATTGAATAGGGGTAAAATCATAAACATCCATATAATCCGGTATAACGATAATACCACCTGGATGCTGTCCTGTTGTTCGTTTAACTCCTGTTGACCCTTTTGCTAAGCGATCGATTTCTGCAGCACGTAAATTCAAATTATTGTCTCGTTCATAGCCTTTTACATAGCCGAATGCCGTTCTGTCAGCTACGGTACCGATTGTTCCCGCACGGAATACATATTCTTCACCAAAGAGTTCCTTCGTATAATTATGAGCTTTAGATTGATAATCACCGGAGAAATTCAAATCAATATCCGGTACTTTATCTCCATAAAATCCCAAGAACGTTTCAAAAGGAATATCGTGTCCATCTTTATGCAAACGAGCTCCACATTCAGGACAAGCTTTATCTGGTAGATCATACCCTGAACCCACTGAGCCATCTGTGAAAAATTCAGAATACTGACACTTAGGACAACTATAATGAGGCGGCATTGGGTTTACTTCGGTAATTCCAGTCATTGTTGCAACAAAACTGGAACCGACAGATCCCCGTGAACCAACTAAATAGCCATCTGACATACTTTTATGCACCAATTTTTGCGAAATCAAGTAGATAACTGAGAAACCATTACCAATAATACTGTTCAATTCTTTTTCGATTCTTTTTTCAATAATATCCGGCAATGGATTGCCATATAATCGATGTGCTTCATCATAACTTAATTGACGAATTTCATCTTCTGAACCTTCAATTTTAGGAGTATAAAGATCGGTTTTTATTGGTGTAATAGCATCGTCAACCATATCGACAATTTTATTTGTGTTTTTAACAACGATTTGTTGTGCCGTTTCTTCTCCTAAAAACGAGAAAGTTTCCAGCATTTCTGTCGTTGTTCTAAAATGTACTTCAGGCAATTCAGATCTATTTAAAGGATTTGCTCCGCCTTGAGAATTGATCAATATTTTGCGGTAAATGCTATCTTCAGGATTTAAGTAATGCACATTTCCGGTTGCAACTACTGGAATGTTTAAATCCTCTCCAATTTTAACAAGGTTACGAATAATTTCTTCTAAATCCGACTCATCTTTCACTAATTCTTGTTCAATCAAAGGAGCGTAAACTTCTTTTGGCATAACTTCGATATAATCATAAAACTTCGCTTTATTTTTTGCTTCATCAAACCCTTTTTGCATCATTGCTTCAAATACTTCACCTTGACTACAGGCTGTTCCAATAATCAAACCTTCTCGCAGTTTAATCAGCTCAGAACGTGGCAAGCGTGCAGTCCGATAAAAATAATCGACCATGGATGAAGAAATCAATTTAAACAGATTTTTCAATCCAGTTTGTGTTGTGGCAATAATCGTTGCATGAAAAGGTCGAGCTCGTTTATATGCATCCCCTTCACCTGTATGCTCATTCAATTGATCTTGAAAATGGATGTCATGCTCTTCTCTAGCTTCTTTTAGAAACACCCAGCACAAGTGCCCAGTTGTTTCAGCATCAAAAATAGCTCGGTGATGCTGTTCTAAATTGACACCATATTTTTTAGCTAACGTATTTAAACGATGGCTTTTGAATTGTGGATGTAAAAAACGTGACAATTCTAACGTATCAATCACTGGGTTTTCAGCATCCGGTATGTTGTGTTTCGCGTTACTAGTGTTCAAAAATCCCATATCAAAACTAGCATTATGCGCAACTAAGATTGAATCTCCAGCGAATTCTTTAAATAAAGTCAATACTTCTTCTTCAGACTTTGAACCCTGTACCATTTCATCTGTAATACCAGTCAAATTAATTGTCGTTTGCGATAATGGATGTCCTGGATCAATAAATTGTTCAAAAGACTCAATAATATTCCCTTTATGCATTTTAACGGCTGATAGCTCAATAATACTGTTGTACACAGCAGAAAGTCCGGTCGTTTCTACGTCAAAAACAACGTACGTTGCATCTGTTAGTTCAATGTGTTTAGGATTATATGCAATTGGCACACCATCATCCACTATATTAGCTTCAATGCCATAAAGAATTTTTATGCCATTTTTTTGACCTGCATGAAAAGCATCTGGAAAAGATTGAGCACCAAAATGGTCAGTTATTGCAACAGCCTTATGTCCCCATTTAGCTGCTTGGTTGACTAAATCTGTGACCGTATTGGTTGCATCCATTTGGCTCATATTGCTGTGCAAATGCAATTCTACACGTTTGCCATCTTCTGGAGCAGTATCTTTACGACTTTCATGATCCCATTCCGTAATGTCTTGAGCGTTCAAGACTAAATCACGCATAAAATTGTCTTCTTGAACGCTTCCTCTTGCTCGAACCCACATCCCTTTTTTGATTGCTGCAAAAGCTGCCTCATCTTCAGGAGTATTCGAGAATTTTTTCACTGAAAAAGAAGACGTGTAGTCAGTCATTTTTAAGATCAATAACTGTCTTTCGGATCTTAATACACGTACCTCAACATCAAAGACGTATCCTTCAATAGTGACACGGCGCTCTTCTTCAATGATTTGATCCATTGATTTAATCTCTTCTTTAGCTGTAATTTTCCGACCTAAAACAACCTGACCTTTATGAGCTTGAACTTGATTTTTATTTTGTTTCTTTTCTTGTTCAGCCTTTTGAATATTTTCATTCGCACGGATCGCCAATAGCGTTTCAGATTCTTCTTTTTTCGCTTGAAATTCTGCTATTTTTTTCAAATGTGCCTCTTCATCAATAATCGGCTCAATTTTAAACTTTGGAAAACCCAAAGAAGCATACGCTTCTTCAACTGGCGGAAGGTACTGATTCATTAAATGGCCTTTTACAACTTCGTTTTCAACATGAAATTGGATTTTTTTCCCATTTAAAAGTGGAAACTGTTCTCTAAAAGGTTTGTCGCATAATGGTGAAGAAACTTCGCTTAACTTCACTGCTGCTGCCCAGTAATGTTCTAATTTCTCAATCGTCAGTACCGGCTGAAGTGTCTCGATAGTTAATTTAACATTAGCAATCGAATGAAACGCCAATTGCATTTTTTCTGAAAGATTTTGATACACTTCAAACGGTAAAATGTCTTGAAATTGCAAATGAAAATGCCAGCATTTTGACACTTTATGAACCGTAACTTTTAAAACTTTGGCTTGATAAAAATACGGTGTGTAACGTTCTTCATGCTGTAAGCCCACTTGTTCTAGTAATTTTTGAAATAATTCTTCTTGGTTTAAACTCATGAGAAACTCCTTTCACTTGCTAAGGGTATGACGAAAGAAAAACACTTAGCAATCGAACAACTAATTGCAAAAGGAGTACAGACAAGTGGATGTACGTACTTGTTTGAACTCCTTTCATAATTGTGTTTTTGTATGAATAAAATTGATTAGATAGAACTTAATAATATATTTAACGTGTCAACCAATTCATCAGCGCGTACTTCTAAAGCTTCGCCTGTTTTTCTCAGTTTTAATTCAACAATGTTTTCTTGTGCTTTTTTACCAACCGTTATGCGAATAGGCAATCCAATTAAATCTGAATCTTTAAATTTCACGCCCACTCGTTCATTACGATCATCAAGCAAAACAGAAAATCCAGCATGTTGTAAGGTTTCATATAATTCATTTGATAAAGTTACTTGGTCATCGGCTTTCATGTTAACTGGAACCAAATGAAGTTCAAATGGTGAAAGATGTCTTGGCCAATTCAAGCCTTCTTCAGTAGCTTGTTGCTCAGTAATAGCAGATAATAATCGCGTAACACCGATTCCGTAACATCCCATAACAACAGGGATAGAACGTCCATTATTGTCTAAAACAGTAGCATTCATTGCTTCTGAATAACGAGTTCCTAATTTGAAAATATGGCCAATTTCAATTCCTTTGGCAAATTTCAAAACGCCTTGTCCATCAGGTGATAATTCACCTTCTTGTACAAATCGTAAATCGATATAGGTTTCAACTTTTGAATCACGTTCTAAGTTTACATTTAAATAATGATAGCCATTTTCATTCGCTCCTGCAACAGCATTAACCATATCTTGAACATAAACATCGGCAATAATCTTAACTTCTTCATTAACGCCTACAGGTCCGATTGAACCAGCATTTACACCTAGATACTTCATTGTCTCTTCTTCAGTTGCTAGTTCTAAAAAGGCCGCATCAAGGTGATTTTTTAATTTAACATCATTCACTTCATGATCGCCTCGGACGATTACTAAAACGGGTTTTTCATCAGCCATAAATAATAAGCTCTTCATGACTTTCTCTGGTTCTACTTCTAGAAATGCAGAAACTTCCGCAATTGTCTTACTATTTGGTATTTCAACTTTTTCTAAAGCTTTTTCATTTTCAAGTGATTTTTTATGCATATGGAAGCTTGTTGCCATTTCTAAGTTAGCTGAATAGTCACTTGAATCAGAATAAACAATCGTATCTTCTCCTATATCAGATATCGCCATGAACTCTTTAGAATTGCTGCCGCCCATTGCTCCAGCATCCCCAATGATGCTTCTGAAATCTAATCCGCAACGTTCAAATATTCTTGTATAGGCCTTTTCAAAATCTAGGTACGTTTCATCTAAGCTTTCATAACTATCATGAAAAGAATACGCATCTTTCATGATAAATTCTCTTCCTCTTAACAAGCCAGAACGAGGACGTTTTTCATCACGAAACTTTGTTTGAATTTGATAAAGTGAAAGTGGCAAACGTTTATATGATGTAATTTCATCCCGTATCAAAGTTGTAAAAGCTTCTTCATGAGTAGGTCCTAAAAGATAATCGCGTCCATGACGGTCTTGTAATTTCATCAAGTCATCGCCATACGTTTCATAACGACCTGATTCTTCCCATAATTCACGAGGCAATAAAGAAGGCATGAGCATTTCAACTGCATCAATTTTTTCAAATTCTTCACGCATAATTGTTTTTAATTTTTCGATTACACGATTAGCTAATGGCAAGTAGCTGTAAACACCACTTGAAATTTGTCTGATGTATCCTGCTCTTAATAACATTTTATGGCTTAAAACTTCTGCCTCATTCGGTACATCTCTTAATGTTGGAATAAATAATTTTGATTGTTTCATTCTTTTACTGTCTCCTTTTTGATCCGTTAAATTCATCTCTATCTGATCATTTTTAGCTTTTAATTAAAGAAATACGTTTGGATATCATTCCATGTAACTAATACCATCAATAATAACAGTAAACCAACACCAATTAAGGTGATGATTCCTTCTTTTTCTTCACTTAATGGTTTTCTTCTTATGCCTTCTACTATATTCAATAGCAGTTTACCACCATCTAGACCTGGGATAGGCAACATATTAACAATTCCTAAATTAACGCTTAATACTGCCAGCCAATTGACTACTCCTATTAACCCCGATTGAACCACTGATTCCGTCGTTGCATAAATAGCCACTGGTCCGCCAAACATATCAATAGAAAAGCCTTTCGTAAACATCGAACCAAGAACTGTAAATAATTGAGTTATCAAAAACCAAGTTTGAGTAAAACCAAAACTGATTTTGTCCCAGATTGATGTTTTCAATGTGGCTTGAACACCAATTTGGCCTACTTCTGTTCCATCGCTTGCTTCATTAGCAACAGGGGTCAGTAGAACTGTTTTTTCAGCGACATCTGCGGATTCAACTTGAAAAGTTAATTCAGTCCCAGGATTAACTTTAACCACGTTTACCATTTCTGTCCATGTAGTAATTTTTTCATCGTTAATTTGAACAACACGGTCGCCTTCTTTTAAGCCTGCTTCTTCTGCAACACTATCTGGCATGACCGTACCCAATATGTTTTCTTGACTGACTACTCCGCCTTGTAAGAATGCAAGTACAATAAATGCAACTACTGCTAGAATAATATTATTCATTGGTCCAGCAAAGTTCGTCATCATTCTTTTTGGCAGACTAGCGGATTGAAATTGAACATCCAGTGGTGCAATTTGAACTTCAGTTCCATCCTCTTCAATAATCATGGCATTTCTTAATACTGGATAGCGAACTAGATTGGTTTCGTCTCCAGCTAGATAACCTTCAACATACAATTCTTTCTCTAAATCAATCGAACTGATTTCCATCGGAACTGCATCTAGCAATTGTTTTTTCTTGTAATTATTAATTAACGTCACTTCATTAGCGTCATTCAACAGCAAACCAAGAGGCGTACCAGGTTTTATTTCTGTTTCTTCTTCATAACCTGCCATACGAACATATCCGCCTACAGGTAAGATACGAATAGTAAATGTCGTTTCCCCTTTTCGATAGGAAAATATTTTCGGTCCGAATCCAATAGCGAACTCTCTAACTAAAATACCTGCTTTTTTTGCAAAATAATAATGCCCAAATTCATGGAAAATTACTAAAATACTAAAAACTATAATAAAAGTAATAATGGTAGCGATCATATACTCTCTCCTCTATACTGCTTTACAAGATTCGTTTAACTTTTAATGATGGATTAGATGATTCATACTGCATACAAAACAAGTTTAATTCTATCATAATTTAGATACAATAACCAACCGACTTATCAATTTATTACTTATAAGAGAAAAGCAGCCATCACAATAAAGGACAACTACTTTCTAAACCACTATGAAAATTAAACCATTCCCGAAAAATAAAGAATTGGCAATACAAATAGCAAACTATCAAAACGATCTAAAATCCCACCATGACCCGGTAGTAATTTGCCAGAATCTTTCACATCATAATACCGTTTAAGCGCTGATTCAACTAAGTCACCTAATTGTCCTGCTACTGAAAGTATTATCGTTAAAACTAACATCCAACTTGTGTTGTTCATTTGTGGGTAATAAGAGAGGTAGATAAATGCCACGATAATAGCCAAAGCAATTCCGCCTAAGGCACCTTCAATGGTTTTGTTGGGACTGATTGAAGGTGCGAGTTTGTGCTTCCCTAATTTTCTTCCAATCAGGTATGCCCCTATATCTGTTGACCAAACAACAAACAAAACAAATAGTAATAAATCTAATCCTGACTGTCTTGTCAGCAGTAAAAATCTGAAGCCATATCCTATGTACATTGTTCCTAGAACGGCTACTGCTACATCATCAAACGTAAAATTGTTTTTTGAAAATACCGTGCAAACCAATAATAATAATACAAAAAGATAAAATAGATTTTGCGTAGTAAACTGTTCTGGCATGAGCTTTGTTACATAATTTGGAAATAATAGCACTAATAAAGCCAAAATAGAAATAAGTCCTTCAATCGACATAATTTTATTGCCTTTCATTCTAAACAGTTCAAATAACGCAATTATCCCTATCCCAGCAACAACAAGTTCTAAAATCCACGAACCCATATAAACAACTGGTACAAAGAGAATAAGGGCAACAATTGCCGTAATAATCCGTTGTTTCATTTTTATTTCCTCCTAAACTAATTATAATCCTCCAAAACGACGGTGTCTTTTTTGATAAATTCCGATAGCGTCTTCTAAAGCTTGCTCATCAAAATCAGGCCAAAGTACTTTAGAAAAATAAAACTCACTATAAGCATTTTGCCATAACATAAAATTACTAATTCGTTCTTCACCACTTGTGCGGATCATAAAATCAACATTTTGATACTCTTCTAAGTTGCGAGTCATTAATGACTCTTCAAATAAAGATTCTGTAATATCTTCTACATCGATTTCACCCGTTTTGACTTTTTCTGCGAGTGTTTTTGAAGCTTCAAGTAATTCACTTCGTCCGCCATAATTGAGCGCAAAATTCAATACCATACCTGTATTTTTTTCAGTATCAGAAATAGCTTTTTCAACAGCTTTACGCGTATGATTCGGCAATTTTTCTGTAAATCCCATGACTTGCACTTTTACATTCTGCTCCATTAATTCAGGTACAAAAGTATCAAAAAAATCAACTGGTAACTGCATTAGAAAATTTACTTCTTCATCCGGTCGTTTCCAATTTTCAGTTGAGAATGCGTAAAGAGATAATACTTTAACACCAATTTCGCTGGCTCTTTTAGTTACTTTTTTTACAGTATTCATTCCTTCTTTATGACCAGCAATCCGTGGCATAAATCTCTTTTGAGCCCAACGCCCATTCCCATCCATAATAATAGCAATATGGTGTGGGATTGTTTCATCAACGTTAAAAGAATCAGTTGTTATTTCTTTTGCTTTTTGATTTCTTTTTCTAAATAATCCTTTCACGGGTTTCCCTCCACTTCGTGATTCACCATTATTCATTGTAGCAAAAAAGGGGCTAAAAACCTATTAAATTTACTAATAAACAACTTTTTTAGCAAATATTTAAGAAATAAATAAAGTTTGATTTTGAAATTTCTATGATAACTACTAGTGATTCTGACTTATAGTGCAAAAATGCCTTTTAGTAGGCTCTAAAAATGAAAAATGTTATAATAAATTATAGACTTAGTTACTTAAGGAGGACATTAAAAATGAATAGAAGAATCAAAAAATTTATCGTTGGGTTAATTATTTCTGCTGTCGTAACCAAATTAACAAGCATGTTAATGGGAGAAGATAAAGAAAAAGCCTAAAAAAAATAAAAAAAAGACACTACAAACCTTCCTAATGAATGGTCTGTAGTGTCTTTTTGGCTCTTCGTCAAATAGTGTGGCTGCTTCTAAAAATTCTTATGGAATAGACGGATTTGCTTGTAAGAGCCCTGGTACCGTCTTAAGCCTCAAACACAGCTTAATCGCTAAAGCGATAATGCTGTATCATTCGCATTGAATACTTCACAGGGCTACAAGCAATCCTATTCCTCCAGAAGTGTTAACCATGAACTAAATTCATCTAATCAACCCTATAAAGTATAGAGCCTTTTTTAAAACTGTAAACTTACTCTAGCAGTAAGTTATACGTCTAATAGTTCTTTTTCTTTTTCAGCAGCGATAGCATCAATATTTTTGACACTTTCATTTGTAATTTTTTGGATATCTTCTTCAAAAGTACGTAAGTCATCTTGAGTAATTTCGTTATTTTTTTCAGCTTTTTTCAATTCATCCATTGCTTCACGACGAATGTTACGGACAGATACTTTAGCATTTTCAGCTTCTTTACCTACTTTTTTTGCTAACTCTTTACGGCGTTCTTCAGTCAATTGAGGAATCACTAAGCGAATAACATTTCCATCATTTGCTGGACTAATACCAAGATCACTCTGCATAATAGATTTTTCAATATCAGAGATAGATGTTTTATCAAATGGTGTAATCATTAGAACGCGTGGTTCTGGAACTGAAATTTGAGCCAATTGTTTCAATGGTGTAGGTGCTCCGTAATAAACTACATTAATTCTGTCTAATAGACCAGCATTTGCACGTCCAGCACGAATTGTTCCTAATTCACGTTGTAAAGCACTTTCCGTTTTAACCATTTTTTCATTTGTTGTTTGTAAGATTGCTTTTGTCATGTTATTTCCCCCTAACAGTTGTTCCAATAGTTTCACCTAATGCAACACGTTTAATATTTCCTGTTTCATTTAAATTAAAGACAACCAACGGAATGTTGTTATCCATACTCAATGAACTTGCAGTTGTATCCATTACTAGTAAACCTTTGTTAATGATTTCCAAATGAGTTAATTCTTCAAATTTCGTAGCATTTTTATCTAATTTTGGATCGGCTGAATAGATCCCATCAACATTGTTTTTAGCCATTAAGATTACGTCAGCGTCAATTTCAGCTGCTCTTAAAGCAGAAGTTGTATCTGTTGAGAAATAAGGATTCCCAGTACCACCAGCAAAAATAACGACGCGTCCTTTTTCTAAATGACGCACGGCTTTTCTACGGATATACGGCTCAGCGATTTGACGCATTTCGATTGAAGTTTGTACACGCGTTGGGACACCTTCATTTTCAAGGCAATCTTGCAATGCTAAAGCGTTCATTACTGTAGCAAGCATTCCCATATAGTCAGCTTGTGCTCGTTCCATGCCCATCTCAGAACCAACTTGACCGCGCCAAATGTTTCCGCCTCCAACAACAATAGCGATTTCTACACCTAATTCTTTAACTTCCTTAATTTCTTTACTAATCTCTTTGATAGTTGGTGGTGCAATTCCGAATCCAGTATTACCTGCTAAAGCTTCACCGCTTAATTTTAAAACGATACGTTTATACTTTGGTTCAATCATTTAAGTTTCCCTCCATTGGCTCTTTCACTTTTACTATTTTACCATACTCTGACAAAAACTTCATCAAAAGATAGACCTTATACTGGTTCTCTTAGTAAGATCACTCGATAAGAAACCTTTAAATCTTAAACGATATTGAAGCATTGTTTGACTATCACATAAGTTCATCTATCCATACCAAAAAGGATCATCCTAAAAAAATACTAGTAAAAAAGGAACGCAATTGTTGCGTTCCTTTTTAAGATGATTCATTTTATTTGTTTACTTGATTCATAACTTCTTCAGCAAAGTTATCTTCACGTTTTTCAATTCCTTCGCCGACTTCAAAGCGAACAAAAGATTTAACTACAGCGCCTTTTGATTCAATGTATTTTCCAACTGTTTGATCTGGATCTTTTACAAATGGTTGGTCTACTAAAGAAATCTCAGCTAAATATTTATTTAAACGTCCTTGAATCATTTTTTCAACGATGTTAGCTGGTTTGCCTTCGT
>NZ_ABHH01000038.1:0-15232 GCF_000171855.1 Carnobacterium sp. AT7
CTCAATACTAATGCTAATACAAAAAAACGTTTATCTTTAACAGAAATAGCCACTAGAGCTAATGTAAACAATACATTAAAAATCGTTCCAGAATAGAGGCTGATAGGGATAGTCACTATACCCGCGCCTATTAATTGAAAAAGATACCTTTTGAAATTTCTTGTCTGTTCAGTAGCTTGAATTGTTGTGTAAAGAAAGCAAGGAAATGCTATTCTTCCTATAATCCGCAACCAGATAAGATGAGGAAACAAGTAATAACCTACGTGATCAATCGTCATTGTAATAATTCCAATCCATTTAATGGCATTGATTTTATCGTAATGCTCTATTTGCATCTCACCCCTCCAATTACTGTATTTTCGCTGTTTTAAGCATTTTACCATTAACAAAAACGAACCTAAAGTAAAAGATTACTTTTTGATTTCCAGCCTACATTCTGTGCAGTAAAATTACAAATTAAGTCATATTTTACACTGAACACCTTAGTTTGTATTCTTTTAGTAATGAAACTCTTCAATTAATACAGAATCAATAAGAAACCATGACGAATGGTCTAAAGTACTTTCCTTTTTTTTTTACCGTGGTAGGATAGCATTTGTTGAAGGAAAGACACCTTCATTTTATAGAGCTTAAAGCTCATATTTAACATTGTCGCTCAGAAACCACAGTCAACTTCTCTTACCTTAACTTGTAGGCGGAACACTATTCTAGACATACTAAAAGGAGATCAAAAAAAATGAAAAACTTTAAATCAAAATTCTTTATCGCAAGTGCAACTTTAGCTTTAACAGGGGTTATGGCTTTTTCAAATCCAGCAGAAGCTTCAGCTGCTGAATATACTACAAGTACTTGGGAAGCTCGTACTGTAAACGAAATTAAGCAAGACATTACAAATACTGAAGATGGCAGCACAGAATATACGATTCAATGGGGCGATACATTATCATCTGTAGCTTTAGCAACTGACTTATCTATTGATGCTTTAGTAGATGTAAATGATATCAATAACGCCAATACTATTTATAGTGGCAATACCATTTCTTTATCTGCTGACCACTCAACTGTGACTATCGAAACAACTGAAGATACTAAAAGTTATGATGTTAGTAAACCTGAAGAAGTAGTAGAAGTTGAACCTGCTGTTGAAGAAGTTCCAGCTGAAGAACCTGCTGTTGTTGAAGAACAACCTGTTGTTACTGAACCTACAGCTACTGAAACACCGCAAGCTGAAACACCAGCTGCACAATCTGGTAAAACTGTTACTGTTGAAGCAACAGCTTACTCAACAAATCAACCAGAATTAAGTGATACTACGGCAACTGGAATCAATTTGAATGAAAATCCAAATGTTATTGCTGTTGATCCAAGCGTTATTCCTTTAGGTTCAACTGTTTATGTTCCAGGATACGGTACTTTTATTGCTGGAGACACTGGTAGTGCTATTAACGGCAACCGTATTGATGTACACATCACTGATTTAAACCAAGCTATGAATTTTGGTAGACAAACAATGGACGTTCAAATTTTAAATTAATACATTTGAATTTCAACCTAACTTATTCATTTCCCCCGATTCGAATAGTTAATAAAAACCACTTAAGAGATTATAATCTCTTAAGTGGTTTTTTTAGTTCGTCTTGGGTAACTTGAATCGGTATGTGAGAAGCCTTTTTGAAATCAAATAATCCTAAGTCCGTTAGTTTTAATTTTGGAATGACTGGAAGCGTCAAAAATGATAAGGTCAAAAATGGATTGAAACTTACCGCTTCTCCAATTGTTTTGACGGCTTCATTTAATTCTTTTAAGGTTTGATTTGCTTCCATATATCCAACCTCCGTCATCAATCCGCCTACTGGCAACGCTAATGAAGCTAAGACTTGTTTTCCATTGACAACCGCTAATCCACCATTCGTTTTGATTACTTGTTTAACAGCTGTTAATATCTCTTGATCTGAGGTGCCTACTGCCACTATATTATGTGAATCATGAGCCACAGTTGTAGCAATTGCTCCCTTTTTCAAACGAAAACCTTTTACAATCCCTAATCCAATATGATCCATACCTTTGTGTCGTTCGATAACGACCATTTTTAACTGATCATTTTGAGTGGAAGGTACAAAAACCCCTTCTTCAACGGTTACGTTTTCTGTTAAATGATCCGTAACTAAGCTATTCGGAATGATTCCGATAACGTTACATAAAGAATTAGTTAAAGCGATTGCTAGTGCTTCTGTTGTTAGTTCTTGGGTAGTTATTTTTGCTAATTCAGTACCTTTAAGATTTTTACTCACGTTTGTTTCAAATAATGACTGATTTAATTTTCCTTTATCTGAAATGCATACACCTTTTTTATACACTTGATGAATAGCAACCGTTGCTAAATCATCTAGAATCAAAAAATCAGCTTGGAAACCTGGAGCAATTGCCCCTAGGTGTTTAAGACCAAAACATTCAGCTGGATTTAAAGTTCCCATTTGTATAGCTGTTATAGGGTATAATCCTTTTTTAATGGCTGACCTTACAATATGATCGATACTGCCTTCTCTCACTAAGTCATCAATTAATTTATCATCTGTTACGAATAAACACCTTCTAGCATTTTTTTCCGTTACAGCTGGCAATAAGGCCGTTAAATCTTTAGCCACTGTACCTTCTCGAATCATCAAGTACATACCCAAATCTAAACGGTCTTTTGCTTCTTTGGCGCTGATGCTTTCATGGTCTGTTCGAATACCTGCTGCTAAATAAATATTTAACTCTTCTCTTGTCAAACCAGCAGCATGTCCATCAATTAACCCATTTGCTGCTTGAACCATTGCAAGTTTTTCCAGCATCGTGCTTTCACCATTTTTAACAGCCATAAAATCCATCACTTCTGCTAAACCCAACACTTCAGGTTCAGATAAGAACGGTTTAAGGTGCTCAGCATTTAATACTGCGCCATTATTTTCAAATGCTGTTGCAGGAACACAAGATGACAACATAACATAAATATCCATTGGCATTTTTTTTGCTTCATCCAACATAAATTGAAGGCCATCCACTCCAGCTACATTAGCAATTTCATGTGGATCTGTGATAACACTAGTCACACCATGTTGCAATACGACTTTTGAAAATTCCTTTGGTGTTAACAGCGAACTTTCAATGTGGACATGTCCGTCAATAAAACCAGGCACAATAATTTTATTTTGAGCATCAATAATTTTAACTCCGTCATATGAGCCAATCCCGACAATCTGACCTTCTGTGATTGCGATGTCTCCACTCATTAATTCTCCCGTAAAGACATTTACGATTGTTCCATTTTTAACGACTACATCTGCTAGTATTTTTTTGGCTGCTACATTGATTCTTTTTTCCAATGCTGAAATGTTCAAATCCATCAAATGCCTCCCGATTCTCCTATTTATTTTTATCTTCCACAATACACTACATTAGTTTAAAAACAACTTATATTTACTTTATTTGCAAGTTTTCCTAATTAAATTATGTTAAAATGTACGATAAGGATAGGAAATGTGAGGAATATATATGAGCAAGTTTAACGAAATTTTTTTAGATCTTGAAGCAGCTATTTTAAATCAACGGTTTATTTCTGGAGATCTTTTACCAAGCGAAAATGAATTGGTAAAAACATACAATGTTTCCCGTGAAACAATCCGAAAAGCTTTGAACTTACTTTTAGAAAAAGGCTACATTCAAAAGATGCAAGGTAAAGGTTCTGTTGTTTTAGATATCAAGCGCTTTGATTTTCCGGTTTCAGGATTGACAAGTTATAAAGAGCTCCAAGATGCACAGAATATGAATAGCCAAACCATCGTTGTACACAATGGTTTACAGCCTACAACAGAAGATTTAGCTAATCATTTAAAACTCGCTGTTGGTACCTCTGTTTTATATCTTGAACGATTGCGAAAAGTACATGGAGAAGTGGTCATCATTGATAAAGATTATTTATTAACTTCTATTGTTCCAAGTATTTCAAATGAAGCAGCTGAAGATTCTTTGTACCATTATATTGAACAAACTTTAGGGTTGTCTATCGGTTATGCTCAAAAAGAAATAACGGTAGATCCTATTACTGAAGAAGATAAGCGTTTGATGGATCTGCAAGAAGATACCCATGTTGTAGTCGTAAGAAGCGATGTTTACTTAGAGGATACAACGCTCTTTCAGCACACCGAATCTCGTCATCGTCTCGATCGTTTTCGCTTTGTTGACTTTGCCAGACGTCGAAATTCATTATAAACAAAAAAGAAGCTGATGAAAATCAGCTTCTTTTTTGTTTATTCTGCTTTCAATTGAAAAGCAATCGTTTCATAAGGTCCTAATTCTAAACTAGCTGTTAATGCTCTTTCTTTTCCATTACCAATAAGATAATGACTTGGTCTAGTTAAAAATTCTTCCGGAATTTCAATAGTTACAGACTCTGCATAGAAGTGATTGAGAACGAGTAATTGTTCTCCTTGATACTCTCTTACATAAGTGTATACACTTGGATGTTCCATCATGATTCCACGGTAATTCCCTTCAGAAATAATCGGCATATCTTTTCTTAATTGAATCAATTTTTTATAGAAGTTAAAGATTGTTCCTTCTTTTCTTTCTTTCGCTACATTAATTTCATGATAATTTTCAGCTAACTTAATCCATGGTGTGCCCGTAGAAAAACCCGCATTTTTTTCGTTTGTCCATTGCATTGGTGTTCGACTGGTATCACGCGATTTGCTTTTAATGATTTCCATAATTTCTTCATATGGCAAATCTTTTTCTTGTAACTCTTTGTAAGCATTATGCGTTTCTATATCGACATAATCTGTTATTTCTTGGAAATCTGGATTTGTCATTCCAATTTCTTCTCCTTGAAAAACATATGGCGTCCCACGCAACAAATGAATTGTCTGAGCCAACAGCTTAGCAGATGCTTCAAAGTGATTTACTGGGTCTCCAAAGCGGCTAATTGCACGAGGCTGATCATGGTTGTTCAAGAACAACGCATTCCAGCCATCCTCTCTAGACATCCCTTCTTGCCAGTCATTGAGTAATTCTTTTAACTCCATGAAATCAAAGGGTGTTTTACTCCATTTTTCACCATTTAAATAATCCACTTTCAAGTGATGGAAACTAAACACCATTGAGAGTTCTTCTTTTTCAGGATTAGAATAAGCAATTCCATTTTCAATCGTCGTTGAAGACATCTCTCCAACTGTCATGATATTTGGGTATCTTCCAAATGATTTTTGATTCATTTCATGAATAAATTCATGTGCGATTGGGCGATCCGTATATAAAGACTTTCCAACACCATCTTCTGCATCTACCAGCACTTCATCTTTTCCAATAACATTGATTACATCAAAGCGGAATCCTTTTACGCCTTTTTCTAACCAAAAATTGACTACATTAAAAAGCTCTTCTCTTACTTCTGGATTGCGCCAATCTAAATCAGCTTGCGTCAAATCATACAAATGCAAATATTCTTTTCCAGTATCTCCAAAAGGCGCCCAAGCTGGTCCTCCAAATTTTGAGACCCAGTTGGTTGGGTGACTTCCATCAGCATTTGGTTCTCTTAAAATATAATAATCTTGGTATTTCTTTTCACCTTTAAGCGCTCGTTGGAACCATTCGTGTTCAATAGAGGTATGATTCAAAACCATATCCAACATAATTTCTAATTTATACTCTTTGGTTACAGTGATGAGTTCCTCAAAATCTTCCATCGTTCCAAATAATGGATCGATTTCGACATAATTAGCGATATCATAACCATTATCTTTTTGCGGAGAAATGAAGAAAGGATTGATCCACAACACATCGACACCTAATTCTGCTAGATAAGGAACTTTTTCAATGATTCCTTTTAAATCCCCTACTCCATCTCCATTAGAATCCTTAAAAGACTTTGGGTAAATTTGATACACGACTTTCTCATGAAAGGTACTCATTTTATTCCTACTTTCTAAAATATTATTTTCCTAATTCTGTATCAGAAACAACTACTTGATCTGATTTGTTCAATATATTGTATTTACGGAATACAACTGTTAATACAAATGGCACGACTATTGCAATCACCATACAAATAATGAAGATACCCCAGTATTGATTTTGAATAGATAAAATACCTGGTAGTCCACCAACACCGATTGAATTTGCAGTAACATTGAAAATAGTCGCAATCAAACCAGCAAGACCTGAACCAATCATAGCTGCTACAAATGGGTAAATGTATTTGATATTAATCCCGAACATCGCCGGTTCTGTTACCCCTAGATAACAAGAAATGGCTGCTGGAATAGAAACTTGTTCTTCTTTTTCATTTCCACGGTGTAAGAAAATAATCGCTAGTACCGCTGAACCTTGAGCAATATTTGATAAAGCAATCATTGGCCACAGGTTAGTTCCACCAAAATCTGCAATCAATTGTAAATCAATAGCATTCGTCATATGGTGTAATCCCGTAATAACTAATGGTGCATATAAGAAGCCGAATAATGCCCCAAATAACCAGCTAAATGAACTTCCTAGTCCTGCATAAACAACGCTTGAAATCCAGTTACCGATAGTCCAACCAATTGGTCCCAAAACAGTATGAGCAAGTAAAACAGTTGGAACTAGAGCAAAGAATGGCACGAAAATCATTGAAATCGCTTGTGGAATAACTTTACGTAACCATAATTCTAAATAAGCTAGTAAAAATCCAGCTAACATAGCCGGAATAACTTGTGCTTGGTACCCAATCATATCAATTGTAAAGTAACCAAAATCCCAAACAGGAACTTCTGCTGCTGCCGTTCCGGCAACTGCATATGCATTCAATAATTGTGGTGAAACTAATGTAATCCCTAAAACAATTCCTAAAATTTGAGTCGTTCCCATTTTCTTAGCAACGCTCCACGTGATTCCTACTGGTAGGAAGTGGAAAATAGCTTCACCAATTAACCATAAGAAACTATTCACGCCACTCCAAAATTGAGAGACTTCTACGATGGTTTGTCCATCAAGCCATCCCATTGGAACAGCTTCTAAAATATTACGGAACCCTAAAATAAGCCCCCCTACTACGATTGCTGGAATAATGGGTGTAAAGATTTCTGCTAAAACAGACATCGCGCGTTGAACTGGATTTTGATTTTGCTTACTTGCAGCTTTAACATCATCCTTTGATACGCCTTCTTTACCGGAAATTTTTGAGAATTCATTATAAAAGGTGGCAACATCGTTACCAATAATAACTTGATACTGTCCGGCTTGAGTAAATGTACCTTTAACCGCTGGAATGTCTTCTATTTTTTTGCTGTCTGCTTTTGCAGGATCGTTTAACACGAAACGCATACGAGTGGCACAGTGACTGACTGCAGAGATATTATCAGATCCTCCGATATCTTCCAAAAGCTGTTTTGCATCTTGCTTGTAATCTGTCATTTTCTTTCCTCCTAAAAATAATTTTATAATTGCAACTTGTATATACAAGTACAATGTAACCTTTTTCTTTTATAAATGCAAGCGTTTTATCTTTGTTTTTTTTTCGTTGACCCTTATAAAGATTAATCACCCTAAAAAAAAGCTGCGATAAGAATAGTGACATTCTTATCGCAGCTTTTAATTTAGGCTCTATACTTTTTAGTGTGGATGGATGAGTTTAGTTTATGCTTAACACTTCTGGAGGAATAGGATTGCTTGTAGCCCTGTAAAGTATTCAATGCGAATGACATCGCTTTAACGCTTAAGCGGTGTTTGAGGCTTGAAAGATCTTAAGACTTTAGGCTTAAGATCTTTCAAGCCAATCCGTCTATTCCGAAAGAATTTTTAGAACCAGCCACACTATTTGACGAAGAGCCTTAATTTACGGGGTATATTATTCCTATTATTTAACAATACTATAATAAACTTTTGACGTTACTTGGTAAATGATGCCATAAATCAGACTATAGCCAACAATTACCCCTGCAAAACACCAAAAGACTAATGATGTATCTACTACATTAAAAAGAAGTAACAGTTTTTGAATAATTGGAAAGGCAAAGGCAACATGAATTACCGCAACCACTAAAGGCAATAGGAACATCCAAATAATTTGCAAACGTGTCGTTTTACGAATGGTTTGCTTATCTAATCCCACTTTTTGCATGATTTGGAATTTTTCTCGGTCGTCATAGCCTTCTGAAACTTGTTTAAAGTAGGTGATTAAAGCTGCTCCAAAGACAAACAGTAATCCAAGGAAGATACCTAAGAATAAAAACCCACCGTTCATATTATATAATTCATCACTGTAGAGTTCTTTTGAATCATAATATGATCCGTCTTTACTATTTAATATCTCATCTAATTTCTTAGAATAGTTTTTTTTCTGTTCTTGTGTTCCAGTTGTATTCCATGAAATCATAGCTTCCATAGTAAAAGGATACTCATTTTCTGATACCTGATCTTCATAGTCCATAATAGACTGAAGTTCTTCCATTGATTCAACTACAAGAATTGTAGGCGAACTCACTTCTTGGGCTCCTTTTGTTTTGATAGGACTTTTTGTTATCGTTTTGGTCTGATAAGTGGTCTCTCCTATGAGCAATGTAGTAAAGTCCTTGTCCCCTTCTAAGTTGTAAACGAGCATTTCATCAGATGCTAAATCAATCGATTGATTCGTCATTTTTTCATAATCTTCTTGTGCGATTATAATAGCATAAATAGTACTTTTTGCAGAATAATCAACTTGATCACCAACAACTAGTTCATTCGCTTTTACTTGTGTTGGTAAGGTGTAAGAAGTATAACTTTCTGTACCCGTTACTTCTAATCCTAATTTTTCGGTTTCTTTTTGAATCTCTTGCAACTTTTCTTCTTTATTGACATCTGAAAAATAAGTGATCTTATTTTCAAAAGGGTAAAGGTTAGTTAGAGTTCCTTCTATTCCAATAAAGACCGCTAATGTAGTTGAGACTACCACAATGACCATCGTTGCTAGAATCGTAATATTAGCCAATCCAGCAGCATTTTGTTTCATCCGATAAAGCATACCTGAGATTGAAATAAAAGGACTTGGACGATAGTATAGTTTTTTATTTTTCTTCAGTGCTTTCAGGACAAATATTGATCCTGAAATAAATAAGAAATAGGTACCTGCAATAACCAAAAGGACTGCAAGTAAAAAATAAATCATTGCATCCACTGGATCCTTAATTGTTAAAGAGAGATAATAACCTGATCCAATTAATATTAGAGAAAGGATAAAGAGAAAAATAGAGCTTTTTGGTTCACGTTCTCCTGTTTGTTTTCCTTTGATCAATTGAATCGGATTAGAAAAGGTCACTTGAGTGATATTATAAATCAACGTCACCAAAAAGATGAGAACAAATAATCCAATCGTGATTGCTACAGCACTCAATGTAAAAGGAAAAGACATTTTCACTCCGAATTTTAAAACATAATTTAAAACCAGAAAAACAAGTTCTCCAAGTAGATGTCCAACAATCAAACCTAGAAAGATACTCAAAGAGCTTGTAACCATTGATTCAATCGTCAGTATTCTAGAAACATGATTTTTCTTCATTCCTAGTATTGCATACAACCCAATCTCTTTTTTCCGCCGTTTAATCAGAAAACTATTGGTATATAAAATAAATAGAAAAGAAAATACTCCAATCACTACTGCTCCAACAGCAAACATAGGTGGCAAAGACGCATTTCTTGTCTGAACAAACTTATTACCCATTAAAGCAACCATCATATAAAACATTGCTACTGTAGCAATAGAAGCAAAAATATAAGGGAGATAGATTTGCTTATTGGATTTAATATTTCGAAGAGCTAACTTTGAAAAAAAACTTCTATTCATGTTGCTCACCTCTATTAGCTAATACGATTAATGCTTGAGAAATTTTATCCATAAATTGATCTGGTGTTTGTTCGCCACGGTAAATTTCGTTGTACACTTCACCATCTTGAATAAATAAAACACGATTAGAATAAGCGGCAGCTCTTGTACTATGAGTGACCATAATAATCGTTTGACCAGCGTTATTGATGGTTTCGAAAGTTTCTAATAAACTTTGGCTAGATTTTGAATCTAACGCTCCAGTTGGTTCATCAGCTAGAAGCAATTTCGGGTTAGTAATCAACGCACGAGCGACAGCTGCGCGTTGTTTTTGTCCTCCAGAAACTTCGTAAGGAAAATGATTGATTATTCCATCGATTTTCATTTTTTTGACAATTGGCATCAACCGATGTTCCATTTCAGTGACAGGTGTATTGGATAGTACTAGCGGCAGTAAAATATTGTCTTTGATTGAAAAGTTGTCCAATAAGTTGAAGTCTTGAAAGACAAAGCCTAAATAATCTCTACGGAAATTTGAAATATCACTGTCTTTAATTCCGGTTAGATCTTTTCCTTCTAGCAGAACCTCGCCATCAGTAGCAGTATCAAGGGTTGCTAAAATATTCAATAAACTTGTTTTACCTGAACCTGACTCTCCCATAATGGAGATAAATTCACCTTTTTCTACTGAAAAATTTACGTCTTTCAAAGCTTGAACTTCTTGTGCTGAAAACTTTCCTGTATAGGTCTTTTTTAAATGGCTCACTTCTAATAATGTCATAATTATTTCCTCCAGTTCATTTCTTTATTTCTATTACTAGTTTAATAAAAATGAACAATCATTGCTTTTATCTCTTCTTACAGATAGCGATTAAACCTTACACTTTTGTAAGATTCCATATTAATAGTCTTTTGCAAGTGGAGTTCGTGCTAAATCGATTATTACTTTAGTGCCTTTTCCTACTGTTGACTCGATTGCTATCTCATGACCTAGGCGTTTAGTAATTTTCTGACTAAGAAATAAGCCTAACCCTGTTGATTTTTCGTGTATTCTTCCATTAAAGCCAGAATACCCACGTTCAAAAATACGTGGCAAATCTTCAGCTCGAATCCCGATACCGGTATCTTCAATAATGAGTTGATTTTCCTTAAATGGACTCATATAAATACGAATCTTGCCGCCTTCAGGAGTGTATTTTAGACTATTAGACAGAATTTGTTCAACTAATACTTTTAACCATTTTTCATCAGATAAAACCTTTTGGCTGGTTCCTTGGTAATCTAACTGGATTCGATTATAAATAAATAAAATTGAAAACTTCTTAACTGTTTCTTTGATCACTCGATCAAGCGAAATTTGCACAAAGTCCAAATCAGAGCCATTTTGCTCTATTTTTAAATAATTCAATGCCATATGAGTATAATTTTCAATCTGTAATAATTCTTGTTCCATTTGATGGCTAAATTTTGCTTGAGTATCCCGTTGCATTAACAGACTAATAGCTGAAATGGGTGTCTTGATTTGATGCAGCCACAAGGTGAAATAGTCAATCTGAGACATATTGCGTTTCAAGTTATTTTTTTTCATTTGATACATTTCTTCCATTAAATTTTCAATTTTAAGTTGAAAAAAAGCTTCACTTGGATCACGGTTAGCAGACAGTTGTTGCAGTACAGTGATTGGATCTTTATCTAACCGCTCCAACAATCGAAACCGTTTATAATACTGTGAAAATTTAAATAAACAGAAACAACCACCTATAAAGAAAGAAAGTTCAATACTAAAGATTAAAAAGTAACTGGGCAATTGCCCTAATACATAAATAAAACTAAATATGCCTAAATTAAAAACATAAGCTAAAAAGAAAGAACGATTCGTTTTTATAAAGGCTTTAATAATATCTGTCACTTTATTCGTTGACTTCACTAGTATCATCATCCTTTTTCAGACCATATCCATACCCTTTTTTAGTGACAATAAATGAGGTTAAGCCCAATTCTGTTAGTTTTTTTCGTAAACGGTTAATATTGACTGCTAATGTATTATCATCAATAAACGAATCATTTTCCCATAACTTCATCATAATCGCCTCTCGTGAAACAAAAGCTCCTTTTTGTGTAAATAAAACTTCTAAAATTTTCATTTCATTTTTGGTCAATTCAACTTCTTGATCCAAATAATGAATCTTTAATTCACTCGTTTTTAAATAGACATTTTGATAACTTAAGTAAGCATCATTGCCTGTAAAATCATATGTTCTACGCAGTAGTGCTTGTATTTTAGCTAACGCTACTGTTAAATCAAATGGTTTACTAATAAAATCATCCGCTCCCATTTGAATAGCCATAACGATGTCCATTCGTTCATTTTGCGAGGAAATAAAGATAATGGGAACTTGCGAAATCTTACGAAGTTCTGTACACCAATAATAGCCATTAAAATAAGGTAGCTTGATATCCATCAATACTAATTGAGGCATCTCACGATTAAACGTATCTAAAACATGATTAAAGTCTGTTACATAAAATGCTTTGTACTGCCATTTTTCCATTTCTTCTTGCAAGCTTGAAGCAATAACCAAATCATCTTCAACAATCATAATCTTCACCAATCTACTCACCTACATATCCTTATTTGTTTATTACTTTACTATACAGGATTTTTTTCTTCTAGCCTACTGGACTTATGTCTTAGTAGATTAATTTTAAACACTAAAAAAAGGCCTCAGATTGAGTTTATCAATCTGGGGCCTTTCAAATTAGTTACCGTTAAAACGGACAACTGAATAAATTATTTTTTCACTTTAATTCTACCACTAAGTAACGGTGTGGTTCATTGCCTTCAGAATGCGTCATAACCGCATCATCTTTACTCAAGTAAAAATGGATTTGTTTTCTTTCAGAAGCAGGCATCGGTTCTAAGAATACGGGTTGCTTTGTGCGTCGGACTTTTAATGCCGTACGCTCAGCTAGTTCTCTCAAAGCATTTTCTCTACGTTCACGATAGTCTCCAACATTCACGATAGCAGTATATTTTGTTTTAGCATGGCGATGTAGTAAAACTTGAGCTAATGATTGTAAAGCGTTAATTACTTTCCCATGCTTCCCAATAACTAAACCTGCTTTATCTGTTTCAACATGAAAAACAATCTGGTTTTTAGTTTCTTCTAGTGTCACAGTACTAGAAATACCCATTTTTTGGATAATATCTTGAAGATAATCTGCCACCATTTTAACAGCTTCTTCATCATTTCGTTTTGTATCAGCAACCTTAGAAAGATCCTCCTCTTCTGAAAGAGTTGATTCTGTCAAAATTGGAGCTTGTTCTTTTACAAATTTGCTTGAATCGGGTGCTGGTTTAACAGTTTCTTCTTTAGTTGAAGGTTCTTTGAAAAATGCTTTACCATTATTATCAGCTGCTAGTTTCGTAACTGTTACAATCGCATCTTTTTTCCCAATTTTAAAAATACCTTTTCTACCTTGATCGACTATTTCAATAGAAGCCTCTTTTTTAGTAATTCCCAGTTCTTTCAATGCCTTTTGGATGGCTTCATCTACCGTTTCTGCTTGAGCTGTATACTTATTCATCTGCCTACCTCCATTCTACCCATTTTAACTATTGAATTTTATTTTCTTTTTTTCTTTGGTTTCAATGCTTTTTCAAGAGCACGTTTGCGATCTCGTTCAGCTTGTATTTTTTCTTCACGTTCTTTTATTATTTTGAAAGGATTATTCAACAACATTGTTTGTCCAACTGAAAATGCATTCCCTACGACCCAGTATAATGACAAGGCGCTTGGTAATGTGATCCCCATGAATAAGATTAATGCTGGCATCATGTACATCATAGTTGTCGTCGTTGGATTTGACTCTGCTTGACTCATGGTAGATAACTTAGTAGTTGCATACGTTAATATAGCAGCTATTACTGGTAATATAAATAACGGATCTGGGGCTCCTAGATTCATCCATAAAAAATTCCCCGTTTTCAAAACTTCTGTCCGGCTAATCGCTTGATACATCGCAATTAAAACTGGCATTTGAATGAGTAATGGCAAACAACCTGCGACAGGATTAACGCCTGCTTCTGAATACAATTTAGATGTTTCTTCTTTTAACTTATTTTGTGTATCCGTATCTTTAGAGGCATATTTTGTTTGCAATTCTTTTAATTGCGGTTGCAACTCAGCCATTTTTCTAGTGCTCTTCGTTTGGCCATGCATGACAGGTAATAGAATTAAGCGAATAATTAAAGTAAAGATAATTATCCCAACTCCATAACTTCCACCAAATAAATTAGATAACCATACAATTATACGTGAGAAATTAAAAATAATATACTTGTCCCAAATACCTGTGCTTTGATCTGTGATCGGCGAAGTTCCACAACCTACTAATACAATTGCTAATAACACTGTGCCTAACAAAAGAAGTAATCGCTTACGTTTATTCACATTCTGTCCTCCACTCTAATAAGTAACTCTATCTTAATAACTTTGCAAGCTTTAACACATGCGTTAAACTTTTCTTTGTTTCTTTCATTGTCATATCCGCAATTGGTTTGCGAGCAATCACAATAAAATCTTTTTCTGCTTTTAGTTGCGGTTTTAGTTCTGTTAAACTTTGTCGAATTCTTCTTTTAACATTATTCCGCATGACAGCATTGCCTATTTTTTTACCAACAGATATTCCTACACGAAAATGCAGTTGGTCATTTTTGTCTAACACATAAATGACAAATTGACGATTTGCTGTTGATTTGCCATGATGAAATACTTTTTGAAACTCAGCTTCTTTTTTGACACGATAGGTTTTTCTCATTAAAATAACCTCTCATCTCTTTTTAAATTAGTAAAAAACTACTTAGTTTTAATCGGATAAGGAACAAATTACTCAGTAATCGAGTAAAAAAACTAACGACTACTGAGTAATTTATATTCAAATCCTAAAAAAAAAGACCACTGAGACGTTCAGTGATCTATGCAGACAATACTTTTCTTCCTTTACGGCGTCTACTTTGTAATACATTACGTCCATTTTTAGTACTCATGCGTTTACGGAAACCATGTACTTTTTGACGTTTACGTTTTTTTGGTTGGTAAGTTCTTTTCATACGTGATACACCTCCTGTAAAAACTATCTCTCATTATTATTTTTTAATTATCCAAGACAGTCTAGATTATTATAACGAAGAAAAAATAGTCTTGTCAAGCATATTTCCCCTATTTTCATTCATTCACCTATGTATGATAGCATATTTAAGCTTAATAAGAAACTATCTTTTGTACTTTTTTTTCTGAAAGCACTATTTTCAGCACTTTTATTAAGACTTACTAAGATTATTTCCTTATTTTTCATTCAAAATAAAGATATCCACAAGTGTATAAACTTATCCACAAGCCTATGGACGACTTTTTT
>NZ_ABHH01000037.1:0-17127 GCF_000171855.1 Carnobacterium sp. AT7
TATCATATCACTTTTCGTTTCTAAGACCAACGTCTAGTCCAATTTTTTTGCTATCTACTTAGTAGAAGAAGTTTCGTGCAAAAAATAAGCATTCGTTCTATAATCGATGAGAGTGTAAGTTTAAATTATTGGAGGGTCTTAAGTGAAAGAAATAAATTCAGAAGCCATTCAAGGCATGATTCCCAAAAGAAAAAAAGAGAGTCATAAAGCTGATTATGGTCGTGTGCTTGTAATAGGCGGAAACGAAGACATGGGCGGAGCTATCATTCTTACTGCTAGTGCTGCCGTTTATAGTGGAGCTGGGTTAGTTACTGTCGCAACAGCTAAAGTAAATCATACGGCTTTACATGCACGGCTGCCAGAAGCAATGGTCTTTGATATGTATGATGCAGATCGATTGCTTAAACAGCTCGCAACAGCAACCGTTATTGTCATTGGTCCCGGACTAGGTCTCTCTTCTGAATCATTAGCTATTTTAAAGTCCGTTTTAGCATCCGTCACAAAAGAACACTACTTAATTATTGATGGCAGTGCCATCACTTTAATGGCTAAAAACAACTTAAAGACACCGATAGCTAAAACAATCTATACGCCTCATTTAGGCGAGTGGCAAAAGCTTTCTCACTTAAAACCGACTGAACAGAATGAGACCTTAAACATTCAAGCCCGTAAAGAATTAAAGGCTGCAGTCGTTTTAAAACAAGCGCGCACAGAAATCTACTTTTTAGATGAAGTTTGGAAAAATAGTCTAGGCAATCCTGCAATGGCAACTGGCGGTATGGGAGATGCATTAGCGGGTATGATTGCTGGATTTAGTGCTCAATTTAAAAATAATCGTTTTGCTATCATTACTGCTGTTTTCTTGCACAGTAAAATTGGAGATGATTTAGCTAAAAAGCAATATGTTGTTCTTCCAACACAAATTATTGCTAATATCCCTTTTGTAATGAAAGAATTCTCTACAAAGTTCATTTTTTAATTTCATTGGTCTTCTATCTGGTTATTAGCGTTTTATTCCTCTTTAACAAATCTTATCGTATGAATTGTAATCTTTTTCCTTTCCAAGTATACTCATTTATAATCTAGTCAGCTCCATCATTCAGATTAAAAAGGAGTGGTATATATGGTAAAACGCATCATTGAACATGATCCATCAGACCCAGATTTTATACCAGAAAACGTTCCAACTGATCTAGCTAGAGGTGAAAAACAAACACGTTCTACTCGAACACAACATTTAGATTATGATGACAAAGACTTAGATTCAGCCATTCACACTGCTGGAGATTTAGAAATCGAAGAAGATTTCCCTCCAACAGAGTCACCTGATAGATCTGATTTTTCTCAATAGACGCAAAAAGGAATCAAGGTAAAAACCTTGATTCCTTTTTTTAGTATTTAGTTATCTTTTAAACTAGCTAATTCTTCTTTTGTCAGTTGTCTGTACTCACCTAGTTCTAAGGTTTCATCTAATTGTAAGCTCCCCATAGACAAACGCTTCAAATAAATAACAGATTTATCTACAGCTTCAAACATACGCTTAACTTGATGAAACTTTCCTTCGTGTATCGTGACTTGAATAACAGAGCTTTCTTTTTCAAAATCTACAGATAGTATTTCTAATTTAGCTGATTGACAATTAAATCCATCATCTAACGTTATACCATTCTCAAATGCTTGAACATCTTGTTCATCAACTACTCCTTCAATGATGGCTTCATAACATTTATCCACATGTTTTTTTGGGGAAAGCAAGTTGTGTGCTAACGTTCCATCATTGGTTAAAATCAGTAAACCTTCTGTATCCTTATCTAGTCTGCCCACGGGAAACGGATCCATGACTTGGTCTTGCGGCTGTAGCAAATCAATGACTGTTTTATGCACATGATCTGTCGTTGCACTCACAACTCCTTGTGGTTTATGCAACATAAAATACATGAATTCTTGGTATTGGATGACTTCTCCTGAAACCTCGATTTTATCTGTCTCTGGATTCACGTGAGTTTTTCCGTCTTTTTCAACTAATCCATTTACAGTTACTTCTTTTGCTTTCAATACATTTTTCACCGTTTTTCTTGTTCCAAATCCCATATTGGCTAACAGTTTATCCAATCGCATTTTCTTTGCTCCATTCTTTTAAAACAATTAATTAAAAAACTAGTTGAAACTTTTTTTGTCTCAACTAGTTTCTTTTATTTAATGTGCAGTTTAGCTCTTATACCTGTAACACGAGCTCCTAATAAACGATCCGCTAAACGTGTTTTTAAAGAAGCATACATATAAACTCCACCGCCAAATAAAACTGAAATACCCATTACCAAAAGTGCACTTGTTCGATTGGTTGGATTCATTACTAAGTAAAGCATTTCTTTAACGACAAACGTCACAACAGCCATCGCTAAAGTGATGATTACCATCAATAATATACGTCTACTAACTAATCCAACATCAAAATGCGTAACTTTATACATCTTTCTTAACATTATGAAGACTGTGACACCAAATCCAAAGATATTAGAAACAAACATTCCATTTGTACCGACTATTGCCAACATTGGATATTGAAATGCTAATTTTACAACTAGCCCAATGACTAGTGCCCATAGTGCGGGCCTTGTTTGGTTTGCAGCTTGCATAGTTGATCCCATAAGGACAAACAATCCTAAGAATAAACTCATAAAAGAAGCGACTTGTAATGAGGTTGTTCCAAAATCGCTATGTCCATAGAAAACCGTGTATAAAGGTTCAGCTACTATCATCATTCCAATTGAAGCCGGCAGCATAATAAAGAAAAATAATTGCAGGCTGTCGCTGATTTGACGAGCAATTTTTTTAAAATCATTTTTAGCTATCAACTCTGAAATTAACGGAACAGATGTGATTGCCATTGATCCACCAAAAGAGATGACAATCATAATCAATTTATTAACATTTCCTGAAGCCACTCCATAATTATTCACAATTTGTTTTGGCGACAATTCAGAAATCCGAATCATAATTTGTTGAAACGTAAATTGATCAATCATTTGAAAAAGCGTAATACCTGAACCAATAATGATAAACGGAACAGCAGTACGGAT
The DNA here is from genome assembly GCF_000171855.1 of Carnobacterium sp. AT7. Classification (NCBI taxonomy): domain Bacteria; kingdom Bacillati; phylum Bacillota; class Bacilli; order Lactobacillales; family Carnobacteriaceae; genus Carnobacterium; species Carnobacterium sp. AT7. The sequence continues at coordinate 3,081 of NZ_ABHH01000037.1, forward strand.
AATCGATTTAAAAATTTCATTTGTAGAAATACTTACTTTATTCAAACTTTGAGATGCGCGTTCATCTAACTCTGGTTTTTTGCGCCAAATAATGTAGAACAAATACCCAATACTAAAAACAGCACCAATAACGGCTGCAAATGTTGAAGCAGAAACCGCATTTACTACTGAACCATTCCATACTTTACGAATCAAAAACACTGCAGCCAGCATAAAAATAACACGAGCTAATTGTTCAATAAATTGTGAAATAGCTGAATACTTCATCACGTGATGCCCTTGAATATATCCACGAGTTACACTCATGCAAGGAATAATCAGTAATGCCCAACTTAGTGAACGAATAACCTGTGTGGCATTTTCAACCGAAACATTTGGACTGCTTGCTGCTATAAACGGCGCCGCAACATACATAATTAATGCCGACACGACACCTGTAACAGCCATTATTTGTAACCCTTTTTTGTAAATATTTTGACTTATTTCGTATTCATTTAAGCTATTGTAATAAGAAACTTGTTTAGCAATTGCGGATGGAACGCCAGCTGTTGCAATATTTAAAAATAAAGCATACGGTGTGTACCCAATTGTATAAAGTGCGTTTGCTGATTCTGCTATATCTTGATTCCCCATCCAAGCCATCCAAGGAATAATGTAGAGAGCTCCTAATAATCGAGATAAAATACTTCCACCTGTCATCCAAGCTGATCCACTGATCATTTTATCTTGTGAACTCATTTCTTTTTTCGGTTGTTCAATTTTATTATCATTGACTGTATCTTTTGACATGACTCAAAAACCTACTCTCATACTTTTGTATATCAGGTTCTATTTTACTTCTTAACTAAGTGGGTTGCAATGCTTAAAGGACCTCTCACACTTAACTTTAAAGAAAAATTAAATTCTGTTTACGGTAGTTGAATGAAAAAGAGACAAGACAAAAGTCTCATCCCTTTTTTTCTTATACCCATAATTCGTTTAAAACCTACTTGGAAATCAGCTTAATTCGCTACAATATTTACCAATCTTCCAGGAACAACAATCACCTTGCGAATCGTTTTTCCTTCAATGGCTTCTTTGATTTTTTCATTACCCATAGCTAATTTTTCTAAATCATCTTTAGAGATTTCTTTTGCTGCCTGAGCTTTTGCTTTTAACTTTCCATTAACTTGGAATACAACTTCAATTTCATCTTCAACTAAGAATTTTTCATCGAATGTAGGCCAAGCAACATAAGAAATACTTTCATTACTATTTGTTAAATGAGCCCACAATTCTTCTCCCATATGTGGTGCGATGGGTGCAAGTAATTGAACAAAAGATTTTATATAATCTACTGGCAATGCGTCGGCTTTATAGGCTTCATTAACAAAGACCATCATTTGAGAAATTGCCGTATTGAAACGCAATTGTTCAAAATCTTCTGTTACTTTTTTAACCGTTTGGTGATAAACAACATCAAGATATCCATCATTAAACGTTGTAATACGGTCGCGAACTTTGCCCTCTTCATCCATGATCAAACGCCATACACGATCTAAGAATTTGCGGCTTCCTTCTAATCCGTTTTCGTTCCATGCAATTGAAGCATCTAAAGGTCCCATGAACATTTCGTACATACGTAATGTATCTGCACCGAATTTTTCTACAACGTCATCAGGATTTACAACATTTCCTTTTGATTTAGACATTTTTTCATTATTTCCGCCTAAAATCATTCCTTGATTGTATAATTTTTGGAAGGGTTCTTTAGTTGGAACAACACCAATATCATAAAGGAATTTATGCCAGAAACGAGCATATAACAAATGCAATACAGCATGTTCAGCTCCACCAATATAAATATCCACTGGTAACCATTGTTTTAATTTTTCTGGATCTGCTAGCATTTCTTTATTTTTAGGATCGATAAAACGTAAGAAGTACCATGAGCTACCTGCCCATTGTGGCATAGTATTTGTATCACGGCGTCCTTTCATTCCTGTTTCAGGATCGACAACATTTACCCATTCCGTAATATTTGCTAATGGAGATTCACCAGTTCCACTAGGTTTGATTTCATCTGTTTTTGGCAATATTAATGGCAATTCAGATTCAGGTAACGTTGTTGACGTACCATCTTCCCAATGGATAACTGGAATAGGTTCTCCCCAATAACGTTGACGGGCAAATAACCAGTCACGTAAACGATAAGTCGTTTCTTTTTTACCAACACTATTTTCTTCTAACCAGTTATTTATTTTATCAATCGCTTCTTCTTTTCCAAGACCATTCAAGAAGTCAGAGTTGATGTGTAGACCATCTTCAGTGAAGGCAGCATTTGCTACATCTCCACCTTCCAGTACAGGAAGAATATCTAAATCAAAAGTTTTTGCAAATTCATAATCACGTTCATCATGTGCTGGAACAGCCATGATTGCACCAGTTCCATATGACGCTAATACATAATCAGCAATCCAAATCGGGATTTCTTTGCCGTTTACAGGGTTAATAGCGTAAGCACCAGTAAACACTCCTGTTTTATCTTTATTCAAATCTGTTCGGTCTAAATCGCTCTTTAAACTAACTTTTTCAACATAAGCATTTACTTCAGCTTCTTGTTCAGGAGTCGTAATTTGTTTGACTAACTCTAATTCTGGAGCTAAGACACTGTAAGTTGCACCAAACAAAGTATCTGGACGAGTCGTAAAGACCGTAAATTTATGATCTGTATCTTTAACAGTAAAGACTACATTTGCTCCAATTGATTTTCCAATCCAATTGCGTTGCATATCTTTAATGCTTTCTGGCCAATCTACTAACTCTAGATCATCTAACAAACGATCTGCATACGCTGTAATTTTCAACATCCATTGTCTCATTGGTTTACGAAAAACAGGATGTCCTCCACGTTCACTTTTTCCATCAATTACTTCTTCATTAGCCAATACGGTTCCTAATGCCGGACACCAGTTCACAGCTACCTCAGCCTCATAAGCTAATCCTTTTTCGTATAATTTAGTAAAAATCCACTGTGTCCATTTGTAATAATCAGGATCAGTTGTATTTACTTCACGTTCCCAATCGTAGCTAAAGCCCAATGAATTGATTTGGCGACGGAATGTTTCGATATTGTGCGCAGTGAATTCAGCAGGATCATTCCCAGTATCTAATGCGTATTGTTCAGCTGGCAATCCAAATGCGTCCCATCCCATTGGATGCAACACGTTGAATCCTTGAGCACGTTTCAAACGAGAAACGATATCTGTTGCTGTATAGCCTTCTGGATGACCTACATGCAAGCCTTGTCCTGATGGATAGGGAAACATATCTAGTGCATAAAAATTTTCTTTTTCAGCGTCTTCCGTTGTACGGAATGTTTTATTTGAAGCCCAATAATCTTGCCATTTTTTTTCAATCGTTTTATGGTTAAAGCTCATATTTATCCCTCTTTCATTTCTTAATCAAAATAAAAATCGTCCTATGAATGCAGATGACTATCTGTACTCATAGGACGATTAAATAATTCATTACTCGCGGTACCACCTATGTTTTCTACAACTATTCATTAATTAAACGAATTAATTGTAGACTCCTCATACCCTTAACGCAGGTGCTACGTCTTTGTCTACTCCTATTTCAACAAAGCAACTCTAAAGGCGAGTTCAAAAGTCTTTTTTATGCATTTCCACCACCCATGCACTCTCTCAAAAAAAATCGTTTCTACTATTCCTTTTCACTGTTTTTTTCTATTGGTTTCATTTTAACAAAAAATAGCCTCTGGAGCAATAAGAAAAGCAGTCCGTTCATTTCTAATAAGACTTTTGCTCTCTCAATTACATCATTTTTTAATTTTCACTGCTGTTCCACTGCACGTCACCATGATCATTCCATTATCTGCACCTAATGTTTCATAGTCCATTTTCACTCCAACGATAGCATCTGCACCTAGTTCTACAGCTCTTACTTCCATTTCTTCTAGCGCTTTACTACGAGCCTCTAACAGTTCATTTTCATAGCCTTGAGAACGCCCACCAAACATATTTCGTAAACCCGCTCCCATATCTTTGAATAAATTAATCCCAGAGATGACTTCACCGAATACAATTCCTTCATAAGCTGAAATTTCATAGCCTTCAATCGACGTTGTTGTAGTAACGATCATCATTTACACTCCCTTTTTAGTTTAGCTAAAAAAAACAGAGACCCAACCTGATGGCTGGTCTCTGTTATCCTTATTTGATAATCAAAGATTGACCAACAAATATAACATCTGATTTTAAATAATTTACTGCTTTTAAGTCTGAAACTGACATACCGTATTTTTGAGCAATATCCCACAGTGTATCATTGCTGACAACCTTATGCGATTTTACATTACTAGTATTTGGTTTTACAGGTGCTGTAGCAGTTGTCGTGCTTTTTACAATTAATTTTTGACCAACATAAATCGTATCTGACGTTAAGTTATTAGATTTTTTCAAATCTGATACGGATACGCCATTTTTTGAAGCGATGCCCGTTAATGTATCGCCTGATTTTACAGTGTACGTTGAGCTACTTGTATTTCCTGTACTTGGCGTTGGTGTTGTCGTTCCACCGGATGTTGAGCCGCCTTTGATTGTCAACGCTTGGTTCACGTAGATTGTATCTGTTTTCAAGTTATTCCATGATTTCAAGTCTGATACGGATACACCATTTTTCGACGCGATGCCCGTTAATGTATCGCCTGATTTTACAGTGTACGTTGAGCTACTTGTGTTTCCTGTACTTGGCGCTGGTGTTGTCGTTCCACCGGATGTTGAACCGCCTTTGATTGTCAACGCTTGGTTCACATAAATCATATCTGTTTTCAAGTTATTCCATGATTTCAAGTCTGATACGGATACGCCATTTTTCGACGCAATGCCCGTTAACGTATCTCCTGATTTAACTGTGTATGTTGAGCTACTTGTATTTCCAGTACTTGGCGCTGGTGTTGTCGTTCCACCGGATGTTGTGCCGCCTTTAATTGTCAATCCTTGATTCACATAAATCATATCTGTTTTCAAGTTATTCCATGATTTCAAATCTGATACGGATACGCCATTTTTTGAAGCAATACCCGTTAACGTATCTCCTGCTTTAACTGTGTATGTTGAGCTACTTGTATTTCCAGTACTTGGCGCTGGTGTTGTCGTTCCACCGGATGTTGTGCCGCCTTTGATCGTCAATCCTTGATTCACATAGATCATATCTGTTTTCAAGTTATTCCATGATTTCAAGTCTGATACGGATACGCCATTTTTTAAAGCGATGCCCGTTAATGTATCGCCTGATTTAACTGTGTACGTTGAGCTACTTGTATTTCCAGTATTTGGCGCTGGTGTTGTCGTTCCACCGGATGTTGTGCCGCCTTTAATTGTCAATCCTTGGTTCACATAGATCATATCTGTCTTCAAGTTATTCCATGATTTCAAGTCTGATACGGATACGCCATATTTTGAAGCGATGCCTGTTAATGTATCTCCTGATTTAACAGTATATGTTGAGCTACTTGTATTTCCAGTACTTGGCGCTGGTGTTGTCGTTCCACCGGATGTTGAGCCGCCTTTAATTGTCAATCCTTGGTTCACATAGATCATATCTGTCTTCAAGTTATTCCATGATTTCAAGTCTGATACGGATACGCCATATTTTGAAGCGATGCCTGTTAATGTATCTCCTGATTTAACAGTATATGTTGAGCTACTTGTATTTCCAGTACTTGGCGCTGGTGTTGTCGTTCCACCGGATGTTGAGCCGCCTTTAATTGTCAATCCTTGGTTCACATAGATCATATCTGTCTTCAAGTTATTCCATGATTTCAAGTCTGATACGGATACACCATATTTTGAAGCGATGCCTGTTAATGTATCACCTGATTTAACAGTATATGTTGAGCTACTTGTATTTCCTGTATTTGGCGTTGAGACATTCGTATTCTCATTTGGTATAGGATTAGTTTGAGGTTGCTCTCCTGAAGATTTCGTATCATATTGTGTTAAATTATATGAATTTATAATAGCATTCAATTTAGAAGCATATGTTGGGTCCGTTGCATAACGTCCTTGCAACCACGCAGTCGCTTCAAAAGCACTATCCGTATTACTTACCCAAGCACCTGCGTAATAATTATTATCCCATGAAGTACCCTTTTTTATTAAATTAGCATTATCTTGTAATGATTCAGCATAAGAAGGATATTTCTTGAAGTTTTGCGGGATATAAATCCAACCTGTTGAAGAACTCCATTCAGAAGTGTACATCGTAACACTATTTCCATTATAGCTTCCTTTTATACCAAATAAATTATGGTTTGGACTTGTCGCTAATTTACTGCTGCCATAACCACTTTCTAAAGCTGCTTGAGCAATCATGACTGAAGCGTATAAGTTATTGTTTGCCGCCACTTGTTTTGCATAAGATGAAACAGCATTAATAAATCCAGCTGGTGTTTTTGCACCTGCAATTGCTTCATTTGTGTTACTTGGAGTGGTTACAGGCGTAGTTTTAGCTGCTGTTTCATTTAAAGCTAAAACTTGTCCAGGTTTAATAAGATCTGAAGATAAATTATTCCATTTTTTCAGTTGTGTTACAGTTACACCATTAGCACTGCTAATTTTATTTAAAGTATCTCCAGATTTAACAGTGTAGGTTTTTGCTGTTGCTACAGAAGTTGTTGCTACTTTAACCGTTTCTGTCACAGATGTTGTCACTGCTTTTACTTGGGCTGATGTAGTTGTTGCAGCAACTTTTGGAGTAGCAACTTTCGCTTTAACCGTTTCAACGATAGCTTTTTCTTTTTCAACTACTGGTTCTACTGCTGATTTTTCAGATTCTACAGCTGGTTCAATAGTATCTTCTATTTCTTCTGGAATACTGATTTCCACTTCACGTGGTGCTTCTACATCTTCTGATATGTTTGTGTCATTAACATCATTATTTTCTTTTGCTAATGATTCTTCTACTATTACTTCTTCTATTATTTCTTTTTCTAGAACACTAATTTCAACTTTATTTGGTACTTCTACAGCTTTTGGTTCTGTGATTTCTTCATCTGCTACATCAGTTTCTACAGGAATAGTCGCATTCAACTCATCCGTTGAGTCAATATCGGTTTCGGTTTCGGTTTCGGTTTCTTGAGCATTTAAAATTAAATCATTAATTTCCTCGACTGATAATTCGTCAAATTCTAAAGCTTCAAACTCTTCAATTGTCATACGTGCCTTAAGTTTATTAATTATTTGTTCTTTCTCAGTTAAACCATCTTCTGATATGTACTCACTGCTACCAGTTTCTACTGCTACTTTTGTACCTTCTTTTGCTTCATCTACATCATTATTCTGTTCAAGTGTTTTTTCCAATTCATTGCTGCTTTGTCCTGCTAATTCATTTGCACTAGCTGATGCAGAAAAAGCTGGAAATGCTAGTAAGCTCACTAATAGAGTTGTGCTAAAAACAGCTGTGCCTTTTTTGATCAATTCGCTAGAATATACTGAATGATCAACACTTTTTTTATTTTTTTCAGCTGAAATTCTTTCTTTTCTTGTTTTTTTCAAGTGAGTACCTCCTATTTTTTATTTAGACATTTTTAAAGTTGATTTGCATAAAGTCATTGCTATTTTATTATATCTTTACGATCCTTATAATGAAAGGTTAACTTAAACAGATGTCCGTTTTTTAATATACGTTACACAATCGTAATATAGTTTAATAGTTACAAGATCAATAATTTAGCATAAAAAAAAATCTGATGTATACAAACATCAAATCCTTTTCATCTATTTTCAAGCAAAAGATGTATCTAAAATCCAATCTTGCTGTAAAAGAAAATATGTAACCTTATTATAAGGAATCCAAATCTCAGCATTCATAATGTCTGAAATAGATTTCCAAAAAACAACGTCTGTCTGCTGTTGTTTTGTCGTATTAATTGCTATACTTTCATTATTTTCTGTTTGTACTATAATTTTTGGAAACTGAATACTTTTGATCTGACAAGTACCTACTGTTTCAGCATATTCACTGTCATCAATCAGCATTGTATTTCACTCCCTTTATCTACTATCTTAATTATATTCCTCAACTATTAAAAAAGAGATAAGAAAATCTTTTTTATCAGTTAATTACTAGTTCATTAGCTTGCTTTATTGTTAAGCAGCCTTTTCAGTTTATTCTATGCCTCAAATATGCTAAAATTATTATTTAAGGTACCTGTTTATTTAATTTTTACATTTTATAGAAAGTACGAGATAAAAATATGAGACCCTCAACGAATAAACCATTCTACACTTCAACCTATTTCTTTATCAGTCTGCTTCTACTCATCCCTTTTAGTATTTTGGCTTTTGGAGTAACAAAGCAAAAAGAATGGCTCAATACTTTTGACCAATTCATTGCTGCTCCCCTTTTAGCTGGTCGTTCTGTTGAAAAAACCATTTTTTATTCCTATATAACTGATATGGGAGGAACACTCTTTATTATTCTACTGACATTTCTTGTTAGTCTTTATTTCATTTTTAAAAAGAAAGATTTTAAAACCGCTTATTGGTATATTTTTCATGTTGCTGTAGGAGCGGGTGTATTAAATCAAGTCGTTAAGCTCATTTTTCAAAGAACACGACCAACTATAGAGCACCTTGTTTTACAAGATGGCTACAGCTTTCCTAGTGGTCATTCTATGGCTTCCTTGATTTGTTATGGCGGAATTGTTTTATTGATTTTCCATCTAAATCAAAAAAAATGGATTAATTTGTTAGCTTGTCTTTTGGCATCCGTCATTATTATTACTATTGGTATCAGTCGAATCTACTTAGGTGTTCATTTCCCTTCCGATGTCCTTGCAGGTTTTTGCTTAGCTGGCTCTTGGTTATCTCTTTCTGCTGCTATTTATTCCAAAAAAATTTTAAAAAATAAACAAAGTTAAAGAGACGGCTCACAACAATGAGCCGCTTTTTTTTTATTCTATATAGGTTAATAAATAATAAAATAGACTAAACGATGCTTATGTCCATAACCTTTCTCAAATCGATTGCACAGTCTTACGTTATGACTTCTTAAATCATAAAAATAATTCTATTTTTCTCATCGCAAATGAAAAAATAAGAAAGACCAATGACTAAAAAATCATTGGTCTTTCTTATTTTAATTTAACATCTTACTCAGCTAAAAAAATTTTCAAACTGTCAACTTTATCTGTTTGTTCCCAAGTTAACTCAATATCAGTACGTCCAAAATGTCCATAAGCTGCTGTTTGTTTATAAATTGGTCTTTGCAAATCTAGCATTTTGATAATACCAGCTGGTCTTAAATCAAAATTAGCTCGTACAGCTTCGATTAAGCGAGATTCAGCTACCGTTCCTGTACCAAACGTATCTATAGCGATAGAAACTGGATGTGCTACTCCGATTGCATAAGCTAACTGAACTTCACATTTTTCGGCGAATCCAGCTGCGACAATATTTTTAGCAATATAACGCGCTGCATAACTTGCTGATCTATCCACTTTTGTAGGATCTTTCCCAGAGAAAGCTCCACCACCATGACGAGCATAGCCTCCATAAGTGTCCACGATAATTTTACGTCCTGTTAATCCGGCATCTCCTTGTGGTCCGCCAATAACAAAGCGCCCAGTTGGATTAATAAAGTACTTAGTATCTTCATCTAATAATTCACTAGGTATTTCATGTTTAATAACAAGTTCAATCATATCTTTTTTCAATAATTCATAGGTTACATCAGGATGATGTTGTGTACTAATAACAATAGTATCTACACGCAATGGTTTATTATTTTCATCATATTCTACCGTAACTTGAGCTTTCGCATCTGGTCTTAAATAAGAGACCAACTTTTCTTTTCTAACGATCGATAACCGTTTTGTTAAACGATGACTCAATGAAATAGGTAATGGCATTAGTTCTGGTGTTTCATTTACAGCAAAACCAAACATTAAACCTTGGTCACCCGCACCAATTTGATCTAATTCATCTTGATTCGTTTCTTTCGATTCAATAGACTCATCAACACCTTGAGCAATATCTCTTGACTGTTCATCAATAGATACGATTACAGCACAAGTATCTGCGTCAAAACCATACTTAGCTCTTGTGTAGCCTATTTCGCGTATTGTATCACGTACCGTTTTTTGGATATCTACATACGTTGTAGTAGAGATTTCCCCTGCGACTAATACTAAACCTGTTGTTACTATCGTTTCGCATGCAACGCGTGCGTCCGGATCTTTTGTTAAAATCGCATCCAATATAGCATCACTAACTTGATCCGCTATCTTATCTGGATGTCCCTCTGAAACAGACTCAGAAGTAAATAATTTTTTTTCTATCATTACTTTGTTCCCCCTTTAAATTTTCGGTTACAAGGCTTCTCCACTTTAAAAGTGAATCCTCTCGGGAATCCGAATTGCAAACCTCATACATTCTACCATAATTTACGCCTTATTAATATCAAATCTATCACATTTGATAAATAACTGATTACTTTAATACTAATTATTTTTACTTATTTATTATTTACCTGTACCCTTCATCTCATTTTGGGTAAAATAAGAATAGACAAAAAATTAAAAGGAGTCTTCTAATTGGTGCAGCCTATTTATAGAACTATCAAACAGTATCTTTATCATCCTTTATTCTTAGTTATTATTATTCCTTTATCCTATCTACTAGCAGGCACTCTTTATGCTAGTCAATATACTCGATTTAATTTCATTCCATTCATTCTATTATATGGTTTCGTTTTTATAAACCACTTATTAGGAAATTTCTTATTTAAAACAGCTAAAATTACTCTTTCTTTTAACCATATATCCTTTATTGTATTTGAAGTAATTAATCTTTTGCTCATCTATTACTTTTCATCCGCAATTCATTCATTAGTAGGCCTACTTTGTTTCTTTTATAGTGCAGTGATCCATACTCACTTTTATTTAATTAGACAAGGATACACTTGGCTAACATTAGCTATTTCCAGTATTTTTAAAGGCGGTATACTAACTTACTTAAGTTTTTATGTCCAAGCAAATTTCATTCCGACTACCCTCTTTTATTGGAGTATTCCTTTAATTCTAGTTGTATTCTTAGTAGAGTTAGGGAAAATACAACTAAACTATCCAATGATCAATGTACAATTGACTGATCAACAGACAAATACTACTTTTTTAGATACAAAAAAATTCAACCGTTTTTTATTAGGTTTATTACTACTCATTTACCTAATAAGTTTTATCTTCTATATTCCTACTTTCAAAGGAACAACCTTTATTATCCTATTTACTTTACCTTTTGCCATCAAACTTATTCAGTATCTCTTTTCTAAAGAAGAGTTGATTGCTAAGAAACTTAAACAAAGAGCTTTACAGTTATATTCAGTTGCCTTTTTTATATCCTTTAGTGTTATTCTATTCATTCATACAAATTAAATATAAAATAAAGGTAGTGACGTTTAGAGGTTCTATAATAGTTAGTGTTGGTGACTAAAAGTCGCCAGCACTATTTTTATAGAAAATGACAAAAAATTAAAACAAGCGAAAATCTCCGTTAGAATAAAGTTACGACACCACATTCAAAGGGAGGATTTTCACTTGTATAAACTATAGGTAGTGATGTTTCGATTCACTTCCTTACTGCAGCATCCATGATAAAACAAAAAAAAGGATCGGAGAAAAAATCTCCAATCCTTTTTTTTGTTTATTTTATGACCCGTACGGGAATCGAACCCGTGATACCGCCGTGAAAGGGCGGTGTCTTAACCGCTTGACCAACGGGCCATTATTTTAAATAGTGCAATGGGCCTAAATGGACTCGAACCATCGACCTCACGCTTATCAGGCGTGCGCTCTAACCAGCTGAGCTATAGGCCCAAAAAAAAAAAGCGGGTGACGAGAATCGAACTCGCATCAACAGCTTGGAAGGCTGTGGTTTTACCACTAAACTACACCCGCATTACAAGAAATGGCCCGGGACAGAATCGAACTGCCGACACCTTGAGCTTCAATCAAGTGCTCTACCAACTGAGCTACCGGGCCAAATATTTAATTAAACGGTCTCGACGGGAATCGAACCCGCGATCTTCTGCGTGACAGGCAGACATGTTAACCCCTACACCACGAGACCTTTTTTGCATTTAAAAACTATCTTTAAAAAAAAAGATAAATTGCGGGGACAGGACTTGAACCTGTGACCTTCGGGTTATGAGCCCGACGAGCTGCCAACTGCTCCACCCCGCGATAATATTAATGAAACATTTAAAAAAAGGAGGATAAGAGATTCGAACTCTTGCGTGCTTTTACACACCTGACGGTTTTCAAGACCGTTCCCTTCAGCCGGACTTGGGTAATCCTCCATAAGACTGATAAGATGATACTGTATTAAATTAAACAAAAATGTTTATGACCCGTACGGGAATCGAACCCGTGATACCGCCGTGAAAGGGCGGTGTCTTAACCGCTTGACCAACGGGCCTATAAAATTACAAAAAAATATAATACGGAGAAGGAGGGATTTGAACCCTCGCGCCGCGTTAACGACCTACACCCTTAGCAGGGGCGCCTCTTCAGCCACTTGAGTACTTCCCCAATAACTAAAAAATAAGTATTAATTTATTCAATGGGCCTAAATGGACTCGAACCATCGACCTCACGCTTATCAGGCGTGCGCTCTAACCAGCTGAGCTATAGGCCCATAAAAAAAGCGAGTGACGAGAATCGAACTCGCATCAACAGCTTGGAAGGCTGTGGTTTTACCACTAAACTACACTCGCAAAAACGGTCTCGACGGGAATCGAACCCGCGATCTTCTGCGTGACAGGCAGACATGTTAACCCCTACACCACGAGACCTTTTTTACATTTAAAAACTATCTTTTAAAAAAGATAAATTGCGGGGACAGGACTTGAACCTGTGACCTTCGGGTTATGAGCCCGACGAGCTGCCAACTGCTCCACCCCGCGATAATATTAATGAAGCTTTAAAAAAAAGGAGGATAAGAGATTCGAACTCTTGCGTGCTTTTACACACCTGACGGTTTTCAAGACCGTTCCCTTCAGCCGGACTTGGGTAATCCTCCATTATGATACAAGGGTACTTTAATCTTAACTGATTAATGGACCTTGTAGGACTCGAACCTACGACCGGACGGTTATGAGCCGTCTGCTCTAACCAACTGAGCTAAAGGTCCAAGATCTTTTAAATAATAATAATAGCGGCGAAGGGGATCGAACCCCCGACCTCCCGGGTATGAACCGGACGCTCTAGCCAGCTGAGCTACACCGCCATAATAAAAGTAATAATTTTAAAAAAAGTGGAGCCTAGCGGGATCGAACCGCTGACCTCCTGCGTGCAAGGCAGGCGCTCTCCCAGCTGAGCTAAGGCCCCTAATTTTTAAATCGGGAAGACAGGATTCGAACCTGCGACCCCTTGGTCCCAAACCAAGTGCTCTACCAAGCTGAGCTACTTCCCGTTAAATAAGGTTTTATTCTTTCTTTCAAAAGAAATGCACCCAAGAGGACTTGAACCTCTAACCCCTTGATTCGTAGTCAAGTACTCTATCCAATTGAGCTATGGGTGCAAATGGTGCCGAGGGCCGGAATCGAACCGGCACGGTGATCACTCACCGCAGGATTTTAAGTCCTGTGCGTCTACCTGTTCCGCCACCCCGGCTTTAGAACAGTTTTCATTCTTGCGAATGAGCTTACTAGTCAACCTAGTAAGCGAAAGACGGGATTCGAACCCGCGACCCCCACCTTGGCAAGGTGATGTTCTACCACTGAACTACTTTCGCAAAAAATGCCGGCTAAAGGAGTTGAACCCTCGACCCTCTGATTACAAATCAGATGCTCTACCAACTGAGCTAAGCCGGCTAAAGTGGTACTTCACTAATCATTCAAATAAAAAATGGTGCGGGTGAAGGGACTTGAACCCCCACGTCTTTCAACGCTAGATCCTAAATCTAGTGCGTCTGCCAATTCCGCCACACCCGCAAAAAGTATGGCATAACTAAACATGGTTGAATGATTAGTTATGAGTCAT
>NZ_ABHH01000036.1:0-17406 GCF_000171855.1 Carnobacterium sp. AT7
ACGTATTTTTATCCTCTTGAGTCAATTCAGCCATTGTTTTCCCTTTGCTTTCAACAAAAAATAGCGGATCATAGCCAAAACCATTATCGCCTTTAGGTATGGTCAATATGATTCCCTCGACTTCACCTTCAACAACTAAACTGTCTTTTCCTGGTAACGCCAACGCAAGAGTACAATGAAATTGCGCTGTACGCTCTTCTTTAGATACTCCTGTTAGTTCATGCATTAACTTAGCATTATTCGCGGCATCACTTTTGAATTCTCCAGCATAGCGAGCAGAAAAGACACCTGGTGCACCATCTAGCGCATCAACTTTTAAACCTGAATCGTCGGCTAACACTAACATATTAAGTCTACGAGCTATTGTTTCTGCTTTTAAACGCGCATTTTCTTCAAATGTTACTCCCGTTTCTTCAACTTCTGGGATCTCTGGGAAATCACGCAACGTTTTTACTTTAAATCCCTTTTTAGCAAACAAAGCTTCAAACTCTTTTGCTTTTCCAGCATTATTTGTCGCTATCAAAATCTCATCTTTAGGGATCACTGGATAACTCATTACATCTTTTTTTAAAGAAAGTGCTTGATTAAAAGCATTATCTTGCACTTGTATTAATTCTTTGATGCCTTTTTTTCCAAATTCCAATAGCACCGCTAGTTGTTCAGAAGAAAAAGTCGCTTCTTCACCGGTTCCTTGAATTTCTACAAACTGACCACCAGAAGTCATCACTAAATTCATATCTACATTAGCTGCACTGTCTTCTAGGTAATTCAAATCTAAAACTGCTTGTCCATCCTCTAAAATCCCGACGCTTATAGCCGCTACATTTTCCTTTATTGGACTTAAAGCTAATTCACCGCTATCTAATAATGTTTGAATAGCTAATTTTAAAGCTACAAAAGCTCCTGTAATACTTGCAGTACGCGTTCCGCCATCTGCTTGGATTACATCACAGTCTACGGTAATCGAACGTTCTCCCAAGGCTTCTAAATCAATACATGAGCGTAAAGAACGGGCAATTAAGCGTTGAATCTCCATTGTTCTGCCACTTAGTTTTCCTTTAGCTGCTTCACGAATATTTCGCGTATTCGTTGCTCTAGGCAACATGCTATACTCGGCATGTACCCAACCGCTTCCCATTCCTTTTAAAAACCGTGGAACTTTTGTTTCTATTGTTGCATTACAAATTACTTTCGTATCACCAAAAGAAACCAATACCGATCCTTCAGGGTGTTTCAAATAATTGGTTTCTATTGTCACCAATCGATTTTCATCATTTTTTCTACCATCTGCACGCATACTTGAACCTCACTTTTTTTATTCTAGCTTTTAACACTTAGTTAAAATTTATCTGTTCCTAGCTTTATATGTTCAATATCTAATGATTCATTTCCTAACCACTGAGATGCAATATCATTAAACATATGAGTAGATCCAGTGGTGAAAAATTTCCGTTCTGAAACTTCTTTATTTTTGCTCAACTCAGCAAGATTGAAATAATCTAGAATGGTACTTACTTCACTGATTGTTTCTGCTCCTGAGTCAATCAATGTCACTGAATCCCCCATCACATTTTGAATAATCGGGCGCAACAAAGGATAGTGGGTACAGCCTAAAATTAAAGTATCAATATTTTTGTTCTTAAATGGTTTCAAAGTTTCAGCAACGATCTTCTTTGCAATTGCACTACCGTACTCATTACTTTCAACTATAGGAACAAATTTCGGGCATGCTAAACTACTTACTGATGCTAAAGTATCTTTTGATTGGATCATTTTTTTATATTTTTCGCTTTTTACGGTACCTTCCGTTCCAATAACCCCAATGTGATTATTTTTTGTTGCTTTGATTGCGGCCCGACTTCCGGGCAAAATAACGCCAATAATCGGTATTGCTAATTTCTTTTTCAAATCTTCTAAGGCCACTGCAGTTGCTGTATTACAAGCAATTACAAGCATTTTAATATCCTTATTCAATAAAAAATGGGTCATTTCCCAAGTAAACTGTCTCACTTGTTCTTCAGGTCTCGGACCATAAGGACAGCGTGCTGTGTCTCCTACATAATAAATAGATTCATTTGGTAATTGACGCATCGCTTCTTTCACAACAGTTAAACCACCAACTCCAGAATCTATAAAACCTATCGCTTGCTTTTTCATTTTTAACAACCTCAATTTAGTTTCATTTGTCTACTCTTCTTATTTTCTCTTTTTTCACACTTAAATTCAAGGGATTAGGGAAATTAACTGAGATAATTATTTAAATAACTCTATTTCTATTGATTTGAAATGAATGAATGCCAATTTATTGTAAAAAGGTAGGTTTCTGTTTCAAATCACGTTATAATAAATTGTGAATGACAAAAGAGGTGAATGAGCTAGTGAGTAGAAATAAGAATGAGCAACAAGTAGACTTAGAAAACTTTAATGAAACAACTTCTTTATTTGGATATGAGTTGATTAGAGATGTGCTGATACCTAATTTACTAGGGACAGATACACATGAAATTTTGTATTGGGCTGGCAAAGAATTAGCGAGACAGTATCCACTTCAAAACAGGCAAGACATCAGTCGTTTTTTTGATAAAGCGGGTTTTGGCTTAATAGAATTGAATAAAGAGCAACGCAACAAACAAATTTATACTTTATCTGGCGAAATTGTACAAGCTCGTTTAGAACATGCGCAACCTAGTTTTAATTTAGAAGCTGGATTTTTAGCCGAACAAATACAAACTCAAGATGGATTGTATACTGAGGCACTAACTGAAATAAATCAGAAAGCAAAAGTCGTTAGCTTCATCGTACAATCGGATATAAAAGACCGCCTATCGATTGAAGAACCTCTAACTCATTTTGTTATGAGTGATCGTAAAGTTAATGAAGACGAAGAAAGCAGCCCTATCAGTAATGAACTTCCTGAGCAAGATGACGAAGCTTTACCTACAAGATCTTCGAGACATGAACTTTAATGACAAAAAAATAGAGTGGAACAAAAGCTTTTAGATCCGAATCACTGAAATGAACGATTTACATTTAGAAACAAAAAAAGACTAAGATAATCCTAGTCTTTTTTTGTTTCTATTTTTTCCGTTCATTTCTTAAGATACTTAAAGAGGTTTTTATCGCTTTCATCATTCCTGCATCTGAGTAAACTAACACATTTGAACGATACATCATCAATGATAGTATTGTACACAGTATAGTGAAAACAATCATAACAATGATAGAGATTACTATTCCAGCAGTTGTTACTGTTTCACTTGCGATTCTAAATGGCATAATAAAGGGCGTAAATAAAGGAATTTGCGAACCAATTTTTACAATTAGTTGATTAGGACTAGCAAAGGCAAATAATCCACCATAGAAACCAATCATTGCCAAGAAGATTAACGGCGTGACAGCCTTGCTAACATCCTCAATTTTAGTTACTAACGAACCAAAGAAAGCCGCTAAACCCGCGTATAGAATAATCCCTAATACAAAGTAAATCAGTGTTGTACCAATTAAATTACTTAATAATGCGCCAACATCAATTCCTTGGAACAACTCTTGAATAAACGTTATATTTTTTATAAAAGGATAAGCAACCAACGCAATTACAACATAAATGATAATTTGTGTCAGACAAACCAATAAAATACCTGCTAACTTCCCAAAAAAGTGAACAGTTGAAGAAACACTTGATAAAATAACTTCCATGATTCGCGTCCCTTTTTCAGAAGCAATTTCGGTTCCAATGATACTTGCATAATTGATAATAAAAATAAAGATAGCAATCCCAACAACATAAGAACTCCACATTTTGATTGTTTCAGCAGTATTGTCTTTACTTGTTGCTGCACCAGATTCAAAACTAATGGTTTCGGTTGATAGACTAGCTGGAGACATTAATGCCATTGCTTCTTGTTGTGTCAATCCATACTCCGTTGCTTTTCGATTTAATTGAAGAGTTGTCAATAAACTTGTTAATAATGCAGAATCTAAATTATCGCTCTCTGGTGTATCTACATACTTAGCAGAGATCAATTGATTTTCAGATTCAACTTCAAGATAGCCGTCCAATTTTTCTTGTTCCATCGCTTCCTCAGCGGCTTCTTTAGTTGTAATTTTATTGTTAATAATAAACTGATCTTCTTGAGTGGCTAATAGCGCTTGTACTTCCTGGTCAGTTGTTAAAACAGCAATTTCAGGCGTTTCATTTTCACTTTGGCTAATGAAGTAAAAAATCCCACCAATTATCGCTAGCATCAAAATGGGCGATAACACCATTGTTAAGAAACCAAATGATTTAATATTTTTTTTATAAACATCACTGACAATTACCCAAAATTTATTCATTAATCTCACCGGCTTTCATTTTGAAAATTTCTTCTATAGTAGGCGGTTGCTGACTAAAAGTAGTGATATATCCATTTTGTGTTACTTTTTCAAAAATAGCTTTGCCATTTTCCGGACTTTCTAAGTCAATAACTTTTAAACCTTCCTTTGTTGTTTCAGCTTTTATTACTCCTGGCAGCATTCTTAATTCATCAATTGAGATAGGAGTTTCTAAAAAGAGTTTCTTTCTACCATACTGTTCTCTAATTTCGCGTACGGTCCCATCTAAGACCATTTTACCATTTTTTAACATAATCAAATTATCACAGATTTCTTCAACATTATTCATATTGTGACTAGAAAAAATAACACAAGCGCCTTGTTTTTTTAATTCTTTAATACCAGCTTCCAACAACTCGGCATTTACAGGATCTAATCCACTAAAAGGTTCATCCAAAATAACCAATTTAGGCTGATGGATTAGCGTTGCAATTAGCTGGACTTTTTGCTGATTACCTTTAGATAAAGATTTTATTTTATCAGTCTTTTTGCCTTTAACCTGAAATTTTTCCATCCATTTATCAATTTGAGGTTTAATCTCTTTTTTAGATTTCCCGCGTAATTGCGCAAAATAAATAATTTGATCCTCAATTGAAACTTTCGGATAAAGCCCTCTTTCTTCTGGTAGATAACCAATCACATCATAATCAGTTTTCTGTAAAGGACGACCATTCCATAAAACTTCTCCAGAATCAGCCGTCAAAAAATTTAAAATCAGACGGAAAGTGGTCGTTTTACCTGCACCATTCTGACCAATCATGCCTAAAATTTGACCATCCGGTATTATAAAACTAATATCATCAACAGCTGTCAATGATCCGAACGTTTTTTTCAAATTCTTAATTTCTAACATCTCTTTTCCTCCATTCTTTTTCATCCCATTACTATGTATTAGATATTTATTTTAACAAACTTTTTACTAATAACCTATTCATATCTATGTGGTTATGTTTTTCTAATAGGAACGTAAAAAAACGAATTGAGTCCGTACTCTCAATCCGTTTTTTTACGTTTATTAGTTAACTAGCTATTCTAATACCTCATTTTTGGGCTCTATACTTTTTAATGTTGATAGATGAATTTAGTTCATGCTTAACGCTTTAGCGATTAAGCTGTGTTTGAGGCTTGAAAGTTTTTAAGACTTTGTACCAGGGCTCTTACAAGCAAATCCGTCTATTCCGAAAGAATTTTTAGAAGCAGCCACACTATTTGACGAAGAGCCCTTTTTTGATTCATCCTAGGAACATTCGCATACTTTGATTCATTAAATGCAAAAAAAAACTACCTTTATTGAAAGGTAGTTGAGAATGTAGAAGATAGGATTCGAACCTATACCTTATTTAAACACAAGAAAAAACAATCGTTTGACCTCTAAAAAGTGAAACACCACGTACATCTACATCTAATAGTGTATCACACTTAGTTCTTAAAAGCACTATTTATTTTTTTTAACGCTTTTCTATTTAAGCTAACGACTAATCAACCTACTATCACAGCTATTTTTTTCTATTTTTCAATTTATTGTAATCTAAAATCGTAATAACAATTAGAACAATACCAGTAATTAAAGAAGCTTGATTGCCTTCTACAAATCCATAAATTAGTAAAATAATTCCTGAAAGCAAAATAATTAATGCGATAATTTTTTGTATATTCATAGTTTTTTCCTCTTTCATTATGTGAACTGATAAAACTTTTTCTTAATACAATAAAGTAGTATACTGCATTTTTTACTCATCATCAATCATTTCCTAAATATTTTTCACTTCACAATACAAAATAATACGACTGAAGTAAATAAGGTTCATGATAGTTTAACGCTAAATTCAATAATATCTTCTTCAATGTTTTTAATGAACCATTGTTTTTTTCTACTTTTTCTAATTGTTTTAAAAAAGTATTTTTTTCTTTTTCCGTAGCTGAATATTTAAAATAACCATACACATGAGTAGCTGCATTCACAGCAATACCTGTTGTCACATCCATGATTAATGCTTGATCCAATAAACGATAAAAATCTAACACTGGAAAGCTACTTTTGTCTTTCAACAACTGGCGGATAGCGTCATACAACTTTGGTGACCTTTCTAAAACACTATATTTATAAAGACTCCATTCTCTCTCTAATAAATTAATGTGAGGCTGTTGTGTCGTCGCCATGATACACTTCACAGCAGAAAGGTTTTTATCTTTTACTTCTAACATGATATCCAAATCTTCTCTTGAAACATTATGATAAAAATCCATAAACGGATCCAGTGCGATTGTTTTTGTATGTGCTCCTATTCGACTCATTGGACTTTGTTGAGAATAATGAATTTTTTGATTCCCATCTTCTGGCTTCCATGTTTTGCGGGTTAGCTCAATCCAATAGGCATCATCTTTTGTAATATCACTTGTATTGATCGCATTATGAAGATTATCATAGATTACAGGTGCACCTGTAGCTTGACTGATTGCTAACACTTCAGAAACGGTATAAGAACGATCATCATTCTCGATTACAAGTCTCTTTTTTATTGCATCTGATAAAGTTTGGTACCTTTCAATAAAACGTTGCATAGCACGTTCTTTTTCTTTGTAAACACCACCAATATGCAACACAATTTTATGTTCAGATCCTACTCCAAGACTATCTAAAAAGCGTGTATGGTAAACTAAATCTTCTACGGCTCTTGCTACAATCTCTTCATCTGGCGAATTTAATACAGTATACTGTCCAGGATGCATTGACACTCGCATACCACTATCTCTAATTTTACGTCCCATTTGTTCAAATTGTGACTCAAACAATTCCCACCACACTAATGTGTTGACCGGACTTGAACCAAATGGAATGATATCTGAACTGATACGGAATAACTTGATTTGATTTCTTATATTGTAATCAATAATATTTTCCAATGATTGTAAGTTAAATCGAATCAATTCTTCAAGTTTTTCTTCTGTTGCATTTGCTTTCCGACAAGTTTTGAAACTTGTATCTGGAACGCCAATTGTTAAACAAGCATAACCAATACTCATTTCGTTCCTCCTCGCATAATTTTATCCAATTGTCTTATTATACAACTATTTTTCTAAAAAACAAAAAACACGCTCTCTCACTTTATAGCAGCTTCTACTAAAATGAATCCTTAACAACAAAAAAGGTTTGAGGAAAGCGAGTGCTCTCTTCAAACCTTTTGATTATCCATAAAATAAAATTGAAAAATAAATAAATCCAGTACCTGCTAAAACAAACAAGTGCCATAAGACATGCATGTATTTAACATTTCGCATACTATAAAAAATAGTTCCAATAGTAAACGATAGTCCACCGGCTAGTAATAAAGCGAATCCTTCAAAACCTAATCCAGTATACATTGGTTTGATTGCAAACATACTAATCCATCCCATACCAATATACAACAATGTTGACATTTTTTTGAATTTTTCAATCCAGAGACATTTATAAATAATTCCGAAAATTGCAATTGCCCAAACTACTCCAAATAATGTCCAGCCCGTTGTTCCACCGATTGTAATCAGAGTAATTGGTGTGTATGAACCCGCAATCAACAAAAAGATACTACAGTGATCAAAAATTTTAAAAATTCTTCTTGCTCGCGTAAAAATCAAACTGTGGTAAAGTGTTGAACTTAAGTAGAGTAAGAATTGTGAAAAACCATATATACAATAAGAAACTAATTCTAACGTAGTTCCGGTATTTACGGCTTTCATAATCAGTAAAACCATTCCTACAATACTCAAAATTGCTCCTATACCATGAGTAATAGCATTTAAAACCTCGTTGGTCACTAGATATTTCTTTGTATAGACTGCTTCTTCTTCTTTCATCACTATTTCCTCCTTGAAAATCTGTAGCAAATGAGTTATTTGCTACAAAAAATCGTTGTTAGTTATTTTCTTTTATCATAATAAAACGTTTTTTTATTTAACAATAAGATAACACAGTTTCGATTACTATTCAACCTAGTTATCGAAACTAGATTGAACAAAAAAAACAAATCAACAATAAGGATACTTGAAATTTCAAAGTATTATTATAACTATTACTGTCTAAACTATTCAAGAAATTGATGTTATTATTTTTATGAATCAGTTTCTCATTAAACTACGCATATGAAAAATCAAGAAAACTTATCTTCACAACTCAAGAATTCCTCGGCAAGACGATTAAATTCTTCATACTTTTCAACCATCAAAAAGTGACTGGCTGCTGGTACAATCACTAGCTTACTTTTGCTAATTAATTCATGTAGTTTTCTCGTATGACTTTCCTCAATAACATCATTTTCACCCGCTACTACTAATGTTGGAGCAGTAATAGTTATCAAATCAGTAGATTTCAAATCTAATTGATGCCACATTAAGTCAATTACTTGCTTCTTTTTTTCGGCTTTTAAAAAAAAGCATCCTAAAATAGCGAGTAAAAAATACTCTTTTTTCACTTCAATTAAAGATTCTTTTTTTAATCCGACTACTTTGTAATTAGCACCGATTACAATAAGTTTAGCTACCTTGTCTGGATAATGACTGCAAAAATACAATGCTATATTCCCACCATCACTGAAACCCATAATACTTACTTTGGGTAGCTTGAAATAGTGTAAGACCGTTAAAATATCTTCGGCAACTCTTTGAAACGTGAGCAACTGTTTTCCATGATCCGAGTATCCATGACCTCTTGTATCCAATGCAATCACTTGATATTTTTTGCTAAAGTGAATTATTTGTTGTTCAAATATTTTGTAATCTTCGCCGTTTCCATGCAATAAGAGTAATGGTTTCCCTACGCCTATGACTCTGCAGTAGAGATACTCATTCCCAGATCGAATATACATTGCTCTCATTTAAACCCACCCTCGTTAGTTTTTATCAGCAGTTATAATACTTTAATTTATATAAGTGTACCAATAAATTTTATTAAACAGTAAAAAAGCGTCAATTTTTATATCAACGCTTTAAAGCCTACTTATTTAATTATCCGTATTTATATGTTTACATTCAAGCGAATCGTATTTAAGACAATTGTTCTTTTGTCCTCTACTTTTACAAATAATAACTTTGTCGTTTTCATCGTATTTAAGTCACTTAAAGATAATTTATGCTTTCTTAGCACACCATCGAGCGGGCAATCAAGAATTCCATCAGCATTTTCAATCAAGTCTTCTTCATCTACGGGCAAAGTATTACAAACATTTTTTCCCTCAAGAATATAAGCATAGCTAGTTCTTACTCTTATTACATTTGCTTCCATACAATCCCTCCTACTCTTAATGCGGCAAACACAATCATTCTCAAAATGACAAGTAAGAGACAGTTATGTATCAGCTGACTCTTACTCTTTTCTTAAACTGACTAGAAGTCAAAGTGAAGATTGCTAGTTTTTTTTACTCTAGCCTCCACCGCCAATAAACCAGATTACAGGTAGAAATGCTATTAATTTTTTTAATACCTTTTTCATGTAATCCCTCCTATCTTTGACTTAATTATAGCAAATGATTTATACTATCTTATATAATGTTCATATAATCACATTTTTTTATTGAAAGAAGGTTTATTAATGACACATATCCGTCAAAATTTTGGTGTGGATTTTAAAAAAATAAGGGAAAACAAAAGCTATACTCAACAATATGTTGCACAAGATGCTATGGCACGTTCGACTTATACTAAGTTTGAAATGGGCAATATCGTTCCAACTATCACTAAATATTTTCAGATTTTAAATAATTTAGATATGACTCATGAAGAATTTAACTATATCCATAACGACTATCAGTTAAAAGGAAAAGATGCTATACTCTATCAATTTAGAACTATGGCTGTAAATACGGATATAAGTATTTTGATAAATGTTAGAGAAACGACAAAGAATTATTTAACTGAACACAAAGATAATATTGTCCAAGATATCTTTTATATTTGTAATGCTCTTATCACACTTTCAAAAACCAATGATTTAACACAAGCAGCATCTTACGCTGAAAAAGTTTGGCATCGTATTTCTCAACTAGATAAATGGTACCTAACAGAATTACGATTATTGAATAATATTCTTTTTTTCTTTGATTTTGATACCTCACTTTTTATTTCAAAGCGTGCATTAATTGAATTAGAACATTATAGCCATTTTCATGAGGCTACAGCTTTAAAAATGGCTTATTCGATGAATTTAATCTACCTATTGATGGAAAATAAAAATTACGAACAAGCTCTTGAAAAAGCAGATTCTTTAATACTATTAAGTAAAGAAAAGGAAAGATACCGTATACTTGGTGTCTTATATGTACGAAAAGGCATCATTTTAACTAAACTAGCTAAAAATACTGAAGCTGAAGTATGGATTCAAAAAGGGTTTAACTTATTGGAAGCTATTGAAGATTTCCCATTAAAAAAAGAACTCGACAAAGAAGTCCTTTATTATTTAAATCATTCTTAAAAAAACAAAAAATAGGATTGGAACAATTGTCCCAATCCTATTTTTTAATTTTTTACTTATTTATATTTTGCGATAACTTCTTCGATTTGTTCTTTGTTATGGTAACCAATTAATTTTTCAACAACTTCGCCATCTTTTTTAACTAATAACGTCGGAATACTCATGATGCCAAATGAACTTGGAACTTCAGGGTTAGCATCAACATCCATTTTCACAATTTTTACTTCATCGCCAATTTCTTCATCTAATTCTTCTAATACGGGTGATTGCATACGACAAGGTCCGCACCATGTTGCCCAAAAATCTGTAATTGTTAAACCATCTTTAGTTTCTGTTTCAAAATTTGCATCAGTTACTGCTTGTACCATTACTATTCCTCCCAAATGACAATTTTACAACTTATTAATAGTAAGCTGTATGATTAATTTATTATATCAAAAATCCCTTTTAAAATCTACCCAAAGGCTTAAGATTTAAACTCAACGATTGTTGCGCCATTTCCGCCTTGATTTGGTGGAGCATATTGGAAACTCTTTATAGAGCGATGTTTTTTCAAAGCTTCTGTCACACCTTGTCTAATCGCTCCAGTTCCTTTTCCATGTACAATAGTAACTTGCGGATAATTAGCTAAAAGTGCTGCATCTAAATAACGATCTAATTCCGCTAAAGCATTCTCATACCGTTCACCTCTTAAATCTAATTGAGGAGAAACGTGACTGTTTGATTCAGAACGCACGGAAGCAATCATTTTACGACTTGGTTCTTTCTCAGGAGCGGTTAGGGTTAAATCACTCTCTTTAAGCTTCATCTTCAACATACCCATTTGAACGACCCAGTGGTTTTTATCCGCTTTTTCCATCAAGATTCCTTTTTGCCCAAATGATTGAACAATGACATCATCACCAGGTTTCATCACTTGCTTCGCTTTAGCTTTTTTCAATACTTTATTTTTTTCCAAAGCCTCTTCTTGTCTTAATCCAGAAAGTTGCGTTTTAGCATCAATCAATTCATGTTCTTTTACACCTTCGTATTGACCTAAAATTTGTTTCTTTCGTAAGTCTTTAATAATCTGATTGGCGGTTTCTTCTGTTTCTTCTACCAAGCTATTTGCTTTCTCACGAGCTTTTTTCAGCAGTTCTTCACGTTCCGCATAAAACTGCTGTACAGCAGTTTGTAGATCTGCATGCAATTGTTCTGCTTCATCTACATAATGGCGCACTTCAAGATATTCTGTTTCAGCCATTTTACGTCTATTCTCTAAATCTGATATCATTTCATTTAAATTCTGACTTTCTCCATCAATCAATTGACGAGCTGAATCAATGACCTCTTCACTCAAACCTAATCGCTTAGAAATTTCAAAAGCATTACTGCGACCTGGAACACCAATCAATAAACGATACGTTGGACTTAATGTATCTATATCGAACTCCATGCTGGCATTGATTGTCTGTGGACGGTTGTAGCCATATGCTTTTAATTCAGGATAATGTGACGTTACCATAACGTAACTGCCCACAGCACCCACTCTATCTAAAATGGCTATAGCAAGAGCCGCACCTTCTTGTGGATCCGTTCCTGCTCCTAGCTCATCAAAAATAATCAAACTCTTATTGTCTATTCGGTCTAGAATAGACACAATATTTGTCATGTGCGAAGAAAACGTACTTAAACTTTGTTCAATCGATTGTTCATCACCTATATCAGCAAATATTTCAGTAAATAAGCCCATTTGACTATCTGGAGCAACCGGTAATTGCAAGCCTGATTGTCCCATCAATTGCAATAATCCCAAAGTTTTTAGGATGATTGTTTTCCCACCGGTATTGGGTCCGGTAATAATGACCGCTTGATTTTCCCCACCAATTAAAATATCATTTGCTACAACACTTTCTGGATCTAATAAAGGGTGACGGGCACTTAATAATTTCACTTCATTCTCATCATGAATCATTGGCCGATTAGCGTCAATATTTTTAGCATAACTAGCTTTTGCACCAATAAAATCTAATTTCCCTAATAAATACATATTATTTAAAATGTCTTTGCTATAAGGAGCAATTTCATTCGAAATTTCAGCTAAGATGCGATCAATTTCACGGCGTTCTTCAATTTGAAGTTGGCGTAAACGGTTGTTCAATTCTACAACACTTTGTGGCTCTACAAATAACGTTTGACCTGTCGAACTTTGATCATGGACTACCCCGCCAAAATGACTACGATATTCTTGTTTCACGGGTATAACATACCGGTCATTACGGATTGTAATAATTGTATCACTTAAATACTGTGCACTTTTTCCGCGAACGATTCCATCTAGTTTTTCACGGACATTCGTTTCTCCGCGTTTAATACCCGTACGAATTCCTTTTAGAGCCGGGCTTGCATCATTCATCACACGACCGTCTTCATCTACCGTTTCACGGATTAGTTGATTCAAAGCTGGCGTTGTAATAAATTTTTCTGTCAATTCGTATAGACGATTCATTTCTATGCCAGATTCTTTTAAATTTTCAAAAAAACGATTTATCTCAGAAGTCGTACGTAAAATTTTGCCAATTTGTGCAATTTCTAATCCATTTAAACTAGCTCCGATATCTAAACGTTTTAGATGCGGTCGAACATTTTGTAATTTTGGAATTGGCATACGTCCACGTAATTTCAAAATTTTTGTTCCATCTTCTGTTTCATCTTGCCAAACTTCTACTTCTTCTTTATTAATTGAAGGAGCTAACATTAGAACTTGTTCTTTCCCTAAATCCGAAGCAGCCAAATTTGCGATAGCTTGTATAATTTTATTAAATTCTAGTGTTTGAAAGATTTTTTTATTCATGTAGTTCACCTCTTACTTCATTTTACTTTTTAGTTGTCTAAAATTTCATTCTATAGTCTTTATTTTATAAAAATAGCCTCTTTGACTTACAATAAGAAATCGTCCCCCTAATTTAAGAGAAACGATTTTTCCATACTATTCAACTAACCTCTTACTTTAACGATGACTCTATCCACCAATTATATAATTGGGCTGAGATAACTGGTGTATCCTCTACGATTTTACGTGCCAACCAGCTTTTGCTAAAGGCCTCTTGTATCGCATCGATTGGGACCATAGTCAATAAAAATAACACTAGAAAAATAGCAACATACGCTACTATAAAACTGAGTAATGCTCCACCTACAGTGTTGAGTTGCTTCAAAACAGGAATGAACGTCACAGCGTTTAATAACCCACCGATGAAACGGGTGATTAACCATCCAACAAATAAAATGATGATAAATGCTACACCGTTATAAAAAGCACCATCTAAGTTAAGACCTAGCGCTTGATCATAATAAACGAATTGGCTACTTTCAGACGCAGATGGATAGGGAACAATCAACTCTAAGTGTGACCCTAATGCTTGATAATACTTGCTTGCCATTAAGTAAGAAACAAAATAACCTACAGTCATAACAAATTGAAGAATCAAACCTCTTCTAGCTCCACCATAAGCACCTATGGCCAAAATAACTACTATAAGGACTGTCATTAACATACTGATCACCTTCATTCAGGAACTTATTCCTCGCTCATGTCCAATTCCTGATCTTTCTCTAATTTCTTTTCTAATTCTGCTACCCGTTTTTGGATAGTATCTAATTTTATCTGCATTTCAATTTGATCTGATACAGCATTGACTGCTACTAAAACTGCTCTACGTTCGGGGTCTAAACCTTTTGATAATGATTCAATCTGTTGCATTTGTTCATTTACCATTTTAGACACTGACCGCATGTGTTCTTCGGGTCTAGCTCCGATAATCGTGTAGGGTCTTCCTGCTATTGTAGTTTTATACCGAATTTTCCCTTTTGACATGGCAGTCCCTCCTAAAAATTACATTTCCTTTATTTTACCATGAATCGCCTAATAGTTGCACATTTTTTCATTTCATTTTAATAACCCTTTTTTAATGGTTGGAATTATATGGTAAACTATTACTTAGTTCATTAATAATAAGAAATGAGTGACACAATGGCTAATGAAGTACTTCTAGTTTCTAAAGAAACGTTAACGAATATGAAACAGTATTATACAACCAATTTAAAATCAACTACTCCTCCTGGTAGTTTTTTCGCAGCAAAAAAAGGAGGCGTCAATATAACAGCTTATAACTCTGGAAAAGTTTTATTCCAAGGTGCAACTTCTCAAAATGAAGCCGCTATTTGGCAAGAAAAAGCGACACTGGTCCCTGCTAAAAAGATGAATTCTTCGTCTACGTCTTTAAATGTTCCTCTACCAAAAGGGTTTAGCGACTGGTCAGTTATTGGCAGTGACGAAGTTGGCACAGGTAGTTATTTTGGTCCATTAACGGTAGTAGCTGCGTATGTGGATCAATCACAACTTGCTTTATTAAAAGAATTAGGCGTGCGTGATTCAAAGGAAATGAAAGATTCTGAAATTATTCGCGTTGCAAAAGACTTGATCACTTTCTTGCCTCATAGCTTACTGAATGTTATGCCTGAAAAATACAACGCCATTCAACCGACAATGACACAAGGTAAAATGAAGGCTATTTTACATAACCAAGCTTTGGGACATGTCCTTGAAAAAATTAAGCCAAAGAAACCAGACGGCATCTTAATTGATCAATTCGAACTTCCAGCAACTTATTTTAAACACATCAGCGATCAACCCAAACAAATAAAAGAAACAATCTATTTTCAAACAAAAGGGGAAGGGCATCATTTGGCTGTTGCAGCAGCTTCCATCATTGCTCGTTATGCTTTCTTAAAAGGATTAGATGAATTAACTGCACAAGCAGGAATGAAAATACCTTCTGGTGCTGGCAGTAATAGTGATTTAGTTGCTGCAAAACTCTTAAAACAAGGCGGTACGCTTTTGCTCGGCAAATATGCTAAGTTGCATTTTGCAAATACAGAAAAAGCCAAAAAAATTAGCGGTGTACGTTGATTGAATAACAAAAGCCTAAACTAACGGAAGAAAAAATCCGTTAGTTTAGGCTTTTAAAGTCGGGCTCTATACTTTTTAGTGTGGATAGATGAATTTAGTTCATGCTTAACACTTCTGGAGGAATAGGATTGCTTGTAGCCCTGTGAAGTATTCAATGCGAATTATATCGCTTTAACGCTTTAGCGATTAAGCGATGTTTGAGGCTTGAAAGTTCTTAAGACTTTAGGCTTAAGACGGTACCAGGGCTCTTACAAGCAAATCCGTCTATTCCGAAAGAATTTTTAGAAGCAGCCACACTATTTGACGAAGAGCCTAAAGTCGTTTAGCCTTATTCAGGTGATCCATATTTCTTTTTACAATAAAAGTAAATTGGAATCCCTATAAGAGTTAGTAAAATACCAATAAAGGCATTTTTAGGCTGAACAATTAAGGTATTAAAAATAATGTATAAACCGCCTATTATAGCAATTAATGGAATGACTGGATAAAATGGAACTCTATACGGCCGTTCAATATCCGGCTGGGTCTTTCTTAAAATGATCACTGCAATAAATGTTAAGGTAATAAAAAACCAAATAACAAAAACAATTAAATCCGTTAGCTGGTTAAACTGACCCGTTAAAATCATCACTATTGCAATTCCTAACATAACTAACCCACCGTTGATAGGTAAGTTCGTTTTTGGATTAATCCTAGCAAACCAATCACTAAAAGGCAACATTTTTTGCGTTGCTAGAGCATACGGCACTCTTAAACCCGAAATGATATACCCATTGATTCCCCCGAATACTGAAATCAGTATTCCTATTGTAACTAGCTTACTACCAATGCCTTCAAAAAGATGAGAAGCAACTAAAGCAGCTGGTGTATCTGTTCCGGCCAACTGACTGCTATCCAGTACAAACAAATACGCAATATTGGTCAATAAATACACAGCCATAACAATCGATAATCCACCGATAATAACTTTTGGAAGCATCTTACCAGGGTTTTTCATTTCTCCGGCAAGCGTCCCTACATTAATCCAGCCATCATAGGCAAATAATGTAGCGATAAGAGCAGACCCAAAACTTGTGAGCACTGGATGAGTTTCTACTGAAAAAGGTACTAATCGTATCACACCTCCACCAGGATAAAGCAATCCAGCTACAATAATTACTACTAACGGAATCAATTTTAAAATCGTCGCCAGAGTCTGAATCCAGCCACTGTATTTTGTACCTAAAAAATTCACACCCATTAAAAATATGGACGTTAGAATAGCCGTTGGTACGATTGTTGAATCTGATAAAGCAAATAAATTAACAAATTGGGTAGCAAAAATAATAGCTAATGCAGCTATATTAGCCGGATAATAGATAACCATTTGAGCCCAGCCAACTAGAAACCCCAGCCATCTGCCATACACTTTTTCTAAGTAGATCATCATCCCACCTGTTTGAGGATAAATTGTCCCAATTTCAGCAACAGTTAATCCACCTGCAATCGTTATAATCCCTGCAACAAACCAAGCCAGCAATCCTAGCCCTGGAGCTCCAGCGGCTCCATAAACAGCCGTTGGTTTAAAAAATATTCCCGCTCCTATAACTGTTCCAACAACAACGGTCAATGCTGTAATACCACTTACTTCTTTTTT
>NZ_ABHH01000035.1:0-21752 GCF_000171855.1 Carnobacterium sp. AT7
TAATGCGTATTCCTTGATTTTCCTCATTTGCTGAATAGCTAATTTTACCCGGTAAGGATGTGTTTTCAATAGTTTAGCAATATCCCCTTGTTGGTAGCCTTTTTTCTCTAAAATTTTAACTTGAATCAGCAATCGGAATTGAGCAGTCATGATTGCATTTATTTTGATTGGATCTTCTTTTTGCAGCAACAGATCTTGATACAAGTTTAATGCTTGTCCTACATCTTTCTTCAAGACGTATTCATTTAAGGCGAATATGTTTTGTTCTAACGATTTAGCCACTAATTCTTGAACAGCTTCTATTGTGATAAATTTAGTTTCTTGTGCGTAAAGAAATAGCTTAGGCAACTCTCCCATGGCTACTGATAACTTTGCATCTGTTAATTGAATAAACAATTCAAATGCTTCTGGTGAATACCGATACCCTTCATTTGAAATCGTATCTTTAATATATTTTCGCATTTCTTTTTCTGATAAAGCATTAACTTCAAGTACTGTGGCTGTTTTTTTGAGTAACTTGGTTATCTTCTTACGTTCATCTAATTTTTCGTATGGTGCAAAGAGTACAAGCGTAGTTGACTCTGAAGGACGGGTTAAATAGTTTTCGAACCATTTCAAATCATGCTCTATCTTTGATTTTGTTTTTTCACCTGTTAAGAAAACCGGTCTGTCGACGAAAACAACGCGGCGTTCACCAAAAAATGGAATAGATTCTGCATCTTCTAAGGCAGTTCCAATAGACACTTCTTCCATGTCGTAAGCGCCATAGTTCAGTTCCAGTTCTTCTTCTTTTAATAAATTATCTAGCAGCGTTTTTCTTGCTACACTAGCTAAGTAGGACTCTGTTCCTAATACAATATAAACTGTAGCAATTGTGCCATTTTTTATTTTTGTTAATTCTGATACAAGATTCACTCTGTTCCACCACTTTCTTATCTTGCCTCTATGGTACAAAGCATTAAATTATTTAGCAAGACTATTCATGAACTATTTTAGAATTGTCTGAAAGTCTCTTTCTTTCACTCGCGTCAAATCATCGGAATACGTATACCTAAAACTACCTTGCAAATCAGTGCGGTAAACAGTTGTATTCAACTCAACAAATCTTTCCATAACAGCTTCATTCGGGTGATTGTAGCGGTTGTTTAATCCACAAGATATTAATGCAATTTTAGGATTTAATTGTTGAACGAATTTCTCACTAGTCGACGTTTGGCTTCCATGATGGGCAACTTTTAAGATATCCACTCTTAAGTTAGGATAGAGAGCCGCTAGTTCTGCTTCTCCGGCTTCCTCAATATCTCCAGGAAACAACCAATAGTAGTCTCCTATTTTCCCGTACAGGACTAATGAATCATTGTTTTCGCCCTCACCAGCTTTCAAGGGCCATAATACTGCTAATGAAGGGCCAAAAAGTTGCTTTTGCGTATTTTCAGCCGTAAGTGCACTTAATTTTGTTCCGTTCTTTTCTAATGTTTGTGCTGCTTCATAAAATGGTTGTTTTTTTGTTGTACCTACAGGGAAAATCAGCTTTTTAATGTTAATGCTCTCGGCTAGTTCTTTTAATTCACCCATGTGGTCTTCATCTCCATTAAGTTAACCCGGAAATTGTAATGTATGCTTATGAATCGTTGATAAATAAGGACTTATAAGCATGTTACTATTTTGCTATTCGTGAGTAAAAATGTCAAAGTATGGTACTTATGCCCCTTTTCTGCCCCCCTAAATAAAAAAGAACCTACTATAGTAACTAGTAAGTTCTAAACTTTAACGAGTAGGATGATGAATAAATTATAACAAAAATAAATCATTTGAAATAATTTGCATATATTATAAGCATTATACTTAAAGGGGAATCTTAAATGAAAGTATTTGTAGAATTTTTACCACCAGATGTAAGAATAGTTTGTTTTAAACATGAAGGATTAAAAATAGAGGCTTTTAGATCCGTTATAAAATCACCATATGTAAATGTTAGTTACGAAAAAGATTTATCTACCTATCCTTTCAGAACTATCGATGAAGCTCAATATTTTGCTGACTTAATGATTAATGAATATTTAGAAAAAATAAAATCTGTAGAAGACTTTTTTGACGGATTTTGAGCAAAAAAATAACCCTACCTCAATTAAGAGTTAGGGTTTAATCAAAATAAAAATCCATTTGAAATATCTTCTAACATAATCATCTTTTCCGCTTCTTTATTAATTGACTCCTTTTCTTTGTTCAAATATAAAAACGAAGCAACTGCATCTAAAATTTCATTGCAAAACTCTCTCACATCTAACTGAAGTACGGTAATACCATTATTTATACTAGAGTTACGGTGAACAAACCAACCTTCTGGCGCATGTATAAAACGAAACTTATTTAATATTTCTCTAGCACTGTGGTTTTCTAGGTTATCAGAACCATTATGTAGATAAGCACATCTCAAAGCATAAACATCTCCAGATTTCATTACGTTTTTGTAATCGTCATGTATATCAAAAAAATATTCATCTAACCATTTTTTATATCTCACTTTACTCTTTTCTTTTATTTCAGGATATTCGAGAGTGCTACATAAGTCGGGCAAAGATAGTGCTAGAGTAAGAGCAGCATAATATGCTTTGTTGTTTAAACATTGTTTCACATCATTTATCATTGGAGCTATTTTTTCTTGCATTGTTGACGTCATTGCTTCCCCTCCAATATTCTTTAGTTTAATTGTCCCCTTTATTATCCTCTAATTATTTTATATTGCAACACAAAAAAGCCACCTCAGTCAAGAAGTGGCTTTTTAACATTTTTTCTATTTAATTGTTGCTCCAGTAGATTTAGCAGCATAGATTGCTACATTACCAAACGCGCTTGTTTTAATTTGATACACATCAGTAGTTAACATTTTGATGATCTCATAGTCTAATCCACCATATTGAGCAGGCGCTAATAATCCAACTTCTTTACCAGTAGTGTATGGTCCGGAAGTTTTGTAAACTCTCCACGTTTTAGCGGATTTAGGTAAATAAATACTTTTCTTTTTGGAAACAGCTGGTTTAGGTTTAACTGTTCCAGCAATATTAAGTTTGTCACCTGCATGGATTAGATCTGATTTTAAACCGTTCAATGATTTAATTGTTTGTACATCTGTACCGTATTTTTGAGCGATATCCCAAAGAGTATCACCTTTTACTACTGTATGGGTTCCGTTTGATTTACTTGGAGTAGCTGCAGGTTTTGAAGCCACTGGTTTAGCAACAGTCGCAGATGCGTACTTAGGTCTAGCATATCCACGAATGGTTCCATTACCAACTTTAATCACACGACGTTTAACAGCATTACCATAGTTACCTTCAATAGTAGTAATTGTAATACCATTTACTGATTCAACAAACCCAATGTGATCTGCAAAGCCATCATTTGATTGAGTAGTATCGCCCCAGTTATAAGTGATGATATCACCTGGTTTAGGAGTTTTACTGCCATTTTCATCCCAGATACCTAGTTTCTTAAAAATGGCGATATGTCTTTCAACTCCACATTCCGTTCCTGATAAAGCAGTTGCTCCAGCTTCAATAAATACTTTAGAAACGAAAGTGTCACACCAGTCGTCATTGTATGTGACTTTATACCCAACCGCCAAAGGTTTATGAGCATTGTATGCATCAATAATTTTCTTGTGTCCGCCGTTCGATTCAGTTGTACCGATATATTTCTTTGCAATTGTTAAGATATTTTGTGCTGTTGTCATTTATTTTTCCTCCTCGTTCAATTCGATTACTCCAACTTTGGTACTATTAAATGCGTCATTCATTGATTTTACAGATGCTTCAATTAAGTTCTGCAATTCTGTATCAGTAATATTAATTTTGTTTTCATTTAGCAACTTAATCGCTTCTTTTCGTGCGTTGGCCAACTTGATTGCACCATCCTCATTTTGCCAAATCTGTTCAGCCGCATTGACTGCGAGGTCCACTAGATATTGTTTTTTATCTAATTTTTCCGTTAAACCTAACTCGTCTAGGTATTTAGCCACCTTGCGAGCTAACCAACCAATTAAACCTACTACCATTACTACTAATGCGTTAAATAAAGCTTCTTGTACTGCATCCATCTTTATCTCCTACTTTCCAAATATATTTACTACCGTTTGTATAACTAAGTAACCTGCACTGCCTCCGCCGAAGATCATAGCGATCATCTTCATTCGTGTGTCCGTGCTCAACTTCTTCATTTCTTGTGTGCGTTCGGATTCTTTTTCTCTCGTTGTGGTTACCGTATTAAAGACGTTGCCCATTTGTTCAGATAATCGTTCATTTTGTTTCATCAAACTTTCATTCTGACTCATCATAATTTTAGAACGTTCGGCTGATTGAGCTTGATTAATTAAAACTGAGTCTTTTAATTCTTTAATATTTTTTTGAATATCTTCATTTGATTGTTCCAATTTAAAAATACGCTTTTCGTGATTATCCAAACTAGGTTTCATTTCACTCACATCTCTTCACTCCTTTTCTCAATATAAAAAGACCTACTCGATTGAGCAGATCTTCGTTTTTATAATTTTTCAGTTACCCGACAGTTTGGTTCTACTTTCCTGATTTGAAGACACTTACGAAGTTCGCGAGAAAATAATGATGCATACTTCTGATAAATAATGTACTATATGAATTGACGTTAATACTTAATAGAAAGGAAATATTAATGAATAATAATGAATTAATTACCGTTCCCCATGGAATACATGAAAAAAACATACCTCGAGCTTTTTTCCAAATGATGCATAGTTTCTTAGCGATATTTGTAGTTTCTTGGATGTCTGGAGGATTGTTTTCATATATATCAGATTCCATACCGAGTTTTATAACTTATGCTTTTTATGCAATTTGGTTATTTTTTGCTTTTTTAACTAACTTCCAATTCTTAAAAAGGCTCTTATTTTTAACATGGCCGCTAATATTTTTTTACCTGTACATATTGTACGTTTCAGGAAAAGTATCTTTGGGAACTTATACACATATAGAATTATATTCTCAATCTATTATCTATTTATTAATTACAGTTTCTATTTCTCTGTTTTATCTAACCAGCAATTACCTGATTTCCAGAAAACGTTTTTTAAATTATTTAATTTTAGATTTTTCTATAGTTGGCATAAATACATTGATAAAATTAAATCAAAATCCTGATTTATCGAGATTATTAGCTACCGGAAATGAAGAGATTCTTAGTGAAGGCTATAATGCTGTAGGAAGTTATGCTTTCAACTACTCTATAGTTCCTATTTTGTTACTTTTAGTTTACTTGCTCGTTAAAAAACAAGGGAGAAAGATACATTTGATTTTCTTAGCATTAGGTATTATGGTTCTGTTAAAATCTGCTTTTACATTAGCCATTTTGTTGTTTGCAGTCTTTTCATTATTAATAATGATCACTGACAACTTTAAAAAGAAACCATACGTGAATATTTTTGTATTATCTTTGATTCTTTTACTCTACATTACGGGCTTCCTTTCGAATATGTTTTCTAGTTTAGCGGACATTACCGGCTTATCAACCTCCATAAGAATTCGATTTGATGAAGTATCCGACCTTCTATCGGGAGTTGTTTTCCATGGTAGTGACCTAAGCGCTCGTTTCCAAAGATATACACTGAGCATAGATGCTTTTAAAAATAATGTTTTTGAAGGTACCACATTAGGTGATTTCCAGCCTATCGGAGGCCACTCGTCTTGGATAGATATTTTAGCCTATTTTGGACTTCCTTCTTTGTTATTCTTTCTATTCTTTCTTAATATCTACAAAGTATACAAAAAAATTGTACCTTTCAAATACATCTCACTTGTTAGAATCACATTCCTATATTTTTTGGTTTTAGGAATTCTGAATACTTTATTTTTTTCAACGATTTTTATTACTTGGTTCTTGTTTATGCCGATACTCATTTTATACATAGACAACGAAAAAAAGCTGATTTAATTGTCGGCTTTTTTTTCGTTGTCTTATTGCTTTTATAGACTACGTTAGTATTAATTCAATAGTTCCTACTTTAGTAGTTCCAGAGTTAAATCCTGTTTGATTAAAAGTAACGTAGTAAAGTTGATCATTTACTTTATTTAAAACAACGTTTGTAGGTTTGTTAGGGTCTCCGTAAAAACTTATAGACGATATAGCTATTTTTTCGACTATGAGAAATTCAAAATCTAGATACATAATACCTGTACCTGTTCCCGTTCCTTGAGCGGTAAAAGACTTTGTCATGAGCCCCTCGAATCTATTTTCTGCCTTGTTTACGATTCGATCCATTGCTTTTGGCCATTTATTCAATTCGACAGCACCGACATCAGTATTGATAACTGCGTTAGTTTTAATGCTTATATCAAAAAATTCGAAATGTTCAAGAAAACCATTCAGGTAACTCGATACATTAAAAGTTGATGGTACCGAAATATAAGGAACACCTATAATATACGAATTTCCTTCCAGAGAAATTATTGGCGGGATCTTGTTACCCACTAATCGGATCACGCCAGAATCTTCAACAGATACATCGCCCTGATAAGGAGGTTCTCCCGAACTTAAATGTGAATCACGCATGATGATAGAAGTGTTAAAATTCGGAGTATTTGATTCAACACTATTGCCAGCGTATTGATAAAGAATTGGTATTCCATTATCCTCTCCGCCAAATCGTGTGTTATATGCTCTAAAATGGCCCCAGTTGTCCACCCATCTAACTTTCGCTACACGTTCTGCACCGGTTCCCATCGTCGGAACTCCAACACTATTTTCTATTGTCATACGTCTTTGTTCATTTTTATTCACGAAGACGGGCCGGTTTGGTGAAAAAGTTGACTTATCAATATAAAACCATGAAAAATCAATTACGGCTATGTCACAAACATTGTATAAAACCCCGTTACAATTCATAAACTTAGAAAGTTCAATTTTAATTTGTGTTGATTGGTGATTATCTCCAGTATCCGCCCATGTGTAAATCGCGTAATCGGTAGTTTTGTGGAACTGACAACGACTGATTACAATTTGACTGTTATCCTCATTGTGATTTTGAAAGACAAATGCGTGAGATCCTTTAAAGAATGACATTCCGCTGATGTAAATATTATTTAACGCAAACGTCTTGCTTAAATCTGTGCTAAAATGTGCAATACCTGAAGTCAATTGTTCAACAGAAGGCATACCAACACCAATCATCACAAAATGAGCTGGAATCAAAATGGTTGTGGTTAGTTTGTAATCTCCTTGTGGTACGATTAAATAATTTGTTGAACCAGAACCCCAACCAATATCTGGATAATTCACGTTTTCTAAAGTCGCTATTGCTCGATTGAATCGTCCAGCATCGGTTATTTCGGGATGAATTCTTGGGAAATCAGATATATTAACCCCGATGTCATCTTTTAAACGAATGATAATATCTTCAGTTTGTGCGAATTGTGCGGTAGTGTCATCTTCATTTTTATCTAATCTAGATTTCAAATTAGCAAATATACTTCCATCACTTGTCTTTCTGGCTTCAATTAGTTCCCTTAAAATGTTACCTCCTGGATCTATCCCATAAAGTATTTCTTTCACAGATTCAAACCAAACATTAAAATTACTTTGACCATTTTTAATGAAATCATCTAACAACTTTAATAAATTACTTAACTTATAAATATAAGACTTGCCGTCAATACTTCTGCTCATAAGACTTGAATCTACTTGAAATTCGAAATCTTGTGTAGAATCAATTTTGCTTTCTTCTTGTTTTATGGAAAAATAGCCTTTTTGTCTACCAACTGCTTGCATTGAATCATCATCAAAAGTGTATTGGATTCTGCCGCCTGTATTATTTACAACAACAGCTGGTTTTTCAACCAAATTCAATCCAAAGCTGGCACAAAAATAAACCGTTAATCCTGTTAGATCATACGGCTTATTATTTTGAATGATTTGAAACTCAACTAATTCTGAGTTAACGTTACCTTGTCTTACTTTGATGATTCCGACGTCATTTCTTGGTTCTGTAGTACTTAATACTCCTGACCATTTAGCTACTGCCATTTTCTCAGTCCTTTCCATAGGTTATTTTGTTAACCCTAAATACGGTGCTGGGTCTTGATAAGGACCCCATAATGCTGAACCAACAGAAAAATGTAAATGTGATCCTGTTGAATTACCAGTAGACCCCATTTTGCCGATTTGCTGACCTTTAGAAACGTTGGCTCCTTGTACCTTCATTCGTTCAGATAAATGAGCGTACCCCGTGTAATTTCCATCAGGATGTTTAATAACAATGTATTCTCCGAAACCTCCAGATTGAGCTGAACCCATTGAAGCAATCACTTCGCCGTTTTCAGCAGCGAATATTGGAGTTCCTACAGCATCTGCAAAATCCATTCCTAAATGCGTTCTTGTATTACCAGGGTCCAATGGATCATCTCTGTCTCCAAACCAACTTGAAATACGGTAGCCAGGAGGAACTGGCATGACATATCTTCCTCCACCAACTAATCCATGTAATTTTGTATACCAGTCATTGGCCCAATCAATACGTTCTGGATGGGTATTTAAAGGACGTTCAAAGTTGCGTTCAAATGCCATTGTTGCAGTTGCGATATTTGTTAATTGTTTAAATTCACTTGGACTATATGGATATCCGCCCGTTTGGATGTATTGTCCATTAAACATATCCCATTCAAGTAATTTTAATTGGGTTTCAAGCAATCTGTAATCTCCAGTGATACCTGCAGTTGCCAATTTTTGTTGAATATAGATTCTTCCAGAAGTAACGCCATCTGGAGAAGTCCATTGCACCACTCCGTAACCGACACCAGAACCAGTTTCATCTTTATCCGGATAAATACCAGATTCACCTTGCATATTTCCTAAAATAGCGGCTGCTGCTTGTTCTGTATATCCTTTATCTTTTAAGAATGACCAAACTTGCCAAGCGTTTTTTTCTTGTTCAGTCGTCAATACTGGAGGAGTTCCTGGACTAGTTCCGCCACCAGAACCACCAGTTACGGGTACGCCATCAACAGTTAATCCGCCAGTTATATTCATTGGTCCTTCATGTGACCAATCACCTGCAGTAGTCATTTCTCCTACTAATCTAAAAGCTCCCATAGCTCCAAACGAACCATCATGAGCCCAATCGCCTTTTGAGTTTATGTCTCCATTTTTAAGGAACTGCAGTCCAAAGTCTTTTTTAGGAGAAATCTGAATAGCTTCGCCACCAGTATCTAGGTTAATAAAAATAGACTTGTCAGTGAATAATTCTCCACCGGAAGTCCATCCAAAGGTAGTACCATATGTCCCCATTTGTCCAATTTTGGTGCTGTTTCGCCAAAATTCTAATCCTTGTTTAGTCAGTTCCATTATTTTTATATTAGCATTCCATATTTGCAAGGTACTACCGACTAATTTAAGAACGTCACCAGCTTCGTTGAATGAGTTTTGAAAAACATCGGCTTGGATAATTCCAGACTTAATGAAATCAGCTACAATAACGCCATCTTGTGTCATAGCTAAACCGAACGGACCATTTACTCCAGTACTTGAATAACCTAATCCACCTAAATTCCAACGCCATACTTTTTTAGCAGTGGCCACATCATCAGTATCCATAATCAATATCTCGCTTGGTGCGTTTTTAGGTCTAAAACGAACGTATCCGCCAGTTGTTCCAGTGATCCAATTAGTTGCGTTGATTACTGCACCTAATAATTGTTCAGACTTTTGTTCAATCTTAGTGGCTACTGCTTGTACTGCAGTATTAACAGAACTAGTATAAGTGCCAAGTTCATTTCCCAAGACAACATCTTTATATTTTTTGAGGCGTGGATACCAGGTACATTGAACCATTCTTTCGACAACTTCTATATCAATTTCTTTAAGATTACAATAAGCAGTGTCGCCAAAATGGAGCTTAGAAATATGATCGTATAAATCTTTATACTCTTCAGTATTTTCTAGCATAACCATGTTCACTTCATGAGTAGCTTTAGGTTCATGGATTCGATCCTTATCAAATAAAGATTGACCCCATGCTTTTAATTCAGCAATTGTTTTGCAATCCGCATTTTCTCTCTTAGCTATTTTACGATTGCTATCATTTACTCCACTAACTTCTAAAAAAGAAAATGTAATAGGATCTTGTGCAGCATCATAGTTTGTACCTTCTGGAACTGCTCCGATTAGAAACAAACTATTAACAACACTCATGTCATTTACATTCTCTTCAATGGATTCAAGATTTATTCCAAAATCAATACGATAACCATTGTCTTCACCAATCTTATCTTTCAAGTTCAAAGTGAAATTATCCATATCTAACTCACCACCAGTGACACCTACTAAGTTTTGTTGACCATTATTACTACCAATGATTGCATCGATTACATTTACTTGTTTAGCTGTAAATTGGTGATGTGTAGGAACGGTTGATTTAAATTCAAAACGTTGAGCGAATGCTTGATTAGCTTTAAGGTCATTCATAATTGCTTGGCCGTTACCGTTTTGAGTAAAACTTTTTCCAATAAAATTACGGTTGGCCATGTATCCAATATGAAAAGCGTTAATTGAAATTGTAGTCAAATCTTTAATATAATCTTTTATTTCAAAATACTGCCAGGTATCATTTTCCCAAAGAGCTTTAACAAATTTCCCTTTTTTGATATCCTTAGCAAATTGTCCTTCTAAACTATAGGTGCCAAATAAACTAAATTCACCATTTATCTGTCGGGTTATTTCCGGTTCTGTTACCCAGTCCATCAGAACGTCACCATTTTGGCTTAATTCATTTGGGACAGTTTCATATAAATAAACATTTTCAATCAAAGCCACACACTCCTTAATTTAACTTTAGCTGACTTAAAACTACCCGTTAGCTTAATGATATTCGTTCCTGGATAAAGAAAAGGATAATCACCTTTAGAAAACAGCTTTTTAGTTGGTTGAATAACAACGCCACTTTCAGTATCTACTGTTAGCAGGCCCGTATTAGTATTCAATACAGTTAACTTTCTTCCATTTATCTCAAAGGATATATCTCCACCATTAGAATCAATTTCAAAATACGGTCTAGCATTTTCCATACCGTGATCCATCACAATATTATCTCCTGCTACTAAATTAATAAATTGTTCAGCAACTTTATATTTAAATGGTTGGCATCTAAACGAGATTTCAAAATCATAAAAAACACCCCATTGATTTTTATATTCAACAGGGCGATTTATATTAACTTTTGCTTCAACATATTTATCGACATCGTTATGTGTGATTAGCTTTCCTGTACCTCTAAGCCATCTTTGGACTTCTCCCATATGTTCGTAAGGGATAGTTACATCTTCTACAGGATAGTCATAGGCTTCATAATCACCATGCCATTCAGTTAGGGTTCTGCTTCTACCCAATACTTTAATTTCATCTATGTTTGGAATAGAAGAGATAACCGGTAACTCGTTAGCAATTATTAAGCCATGATCTAACAATGCGTTTTCTCCTTTGAATACAAAGTTAGGTGTATCTTTTTCTAAATAATCACTCTTCATCATCCTGGAATCCCTCCATTTCCAATTAATCCTAATTCTGCAGAACGTTTCATTCTTCTATTTAATTTAAGCAATTCACTTGGACTATTTGTATTTAACTGCCCAAAATGGTTATTTATAACTACTGAATCCTTACCTTTTGAAGCACCAGAAATACCTTTAGCTTTTTCGTCACTAGATAACGGCGTAACTTTTGTTCTGCCGTTCATACTTGTTACTAATTCAGGACCTGCTTCACCAACAATTGCTTGGCCGTTTAAGAAGCTACCTCCTTCAGCAAGGAATGGTATTTCAGAAATGCTGAAACCTTTTCCGCCAATACCAGGAACCCATTTAGGAATCTTGATTCTACTTAAACCACGAATGAATCCGTTAATTAAGCCAATCATGGCATTTAGTGGTGCTTTCGCCATCGCTCCTAAACCTTCAAAAATTCCGCCGAAAATATTCATTACACCATTCCATGCTCTTGACCAGTCTCCAGTGAATACACCAGCTATAAAGTCAATAAAACCTGTAAAAATTCGTTTTCCAGCACTTGCGAAATTATTAAAGTTTTGTTTAATACCATCAAAAATTCCACTGATATAGCCACCTAAAAATTTAAATGATTCAACTCCAACATCTTTGATTCCTCTAAAGAATGCATTGACTCCGTTTCTGAACCACTCAACCTTTTTGTAAGCTACTGCGAAAATAGTAATGAATGCAATAATGGACAAGACTACTAATCCGATTGGACTTGTTAAAAATCCGAATATTGTTCCTAGTAATTTAAGACCGCCGCTTAAGAGCTTCACACCATTGTATATTTTAGTCATGCTAGACATTACCATTCCGAATCCTACTAGTAAAGGACCTATAGCCATTGCAATTAAAGCTACTTTTATAATAAATTGTTGCATTTCAGGACTTAAATTACTCCACCAGTTCGCAAATTGTTGCAATATTTCTGTAACTCGTACCATTGCTGGTTCTAAAGTAATTTGAATAGCTTCAGCTACTCCAGATAAAGCCAGTTTTGCGTTATTCAAAGCCATATCTGCTTTATCTATTGGGTCTAATGTGCTTTCAAACGTATCGCCAACTGCTCCACCACTGTTTTTTGCTACTTCACCCAACTCACTTAAATCAAGAGTTCCTCGTTTAATAGCATCAAACATGACGGATGCGCCTTTTGTTCCGAACACTTCACTCGCCAAAGCCAAAGCATCAGTATCGCTTGTTGCGTTCTTCATGTTTTCTTGTAAATCTCCAAGACCTTGTGTCAAAGTTTTTCCGTCTTTAGCAAATGTTACTGAAGCCTTAGACATGTAACTTAACATTTTTCCAGAATCAAGTCCGCTTTGTTCGAATTTACCAATCATTTCAACACCGTCTTCAAAAGAAAGGCCTAGCGCTTTAATTTGTGGCGCTCCTGTAATTGCTTTATCAAATAAGGTATCAACAGACTGACCAGTATTTTGAGCAACTTTAGTAGTAGCATCTAAGACTACATTCAAATCATCATAAGACATTTCATAAGCTTCAATTACTTTACGCGAATTGATAGCTGATTCAGATACATCAGTATTATTAATTTCAGCAAATTTCAGCATATAATCC
The DNA here is from genome assembly GCF_000171855.1 of Carnobacterium sp. AT7. Taxonomy (NCBI): domain Bacteria; kingdom Bacillati; phylum Bacillota; class Bacilli; order Lactobacillales; family Carnobacteriaceae; genus Carnobacterium; species Carnobacterium sp. AT7. The sequence continues at coordinate 13,149 of NZ_ABHH01000035.1, forward strand.
GTTGACTCTTCCAATTGCTCATCTAAGAACCCGAACTGTGTATTCATTTCTCCAATCGCATCACCGACTGTTTGTAAATCTAAATGAGTATTGCCAGCAACGTTTTCAAAAGATTCTGTTAAATTATCTGCAGCATCACCAGTTGCTCCTGTTTTCGTAATGATTGTATCCATTGCTTCGTCGACTTCACCAAATGCAGACATAGCAACTGCCCCAAGAGCCAATATAGGAGCCGTTATACCAACGGTCATCCCCTTACCTACGTTTTTGACTTTCTCGCCCGACTCTTCAATCTTAGCTAGTTTTTCAGCCGTATCTATAGACAGGTCGCCTTGTTCTTTTAACGCATCATTTGTAGTTTCTAATGCGCTTCTTAACTTGTTTTCACCTGTTTCAGATTTAAGCAACTGATCATATAGCTTCTTGGATTCATTTGAATACTCACCGGTTTCTTTTACGGACCGTTCATATTCTTCTCGCAACATTTTAGAACGCTTTTCAGCACCCTCTAATTGAATTTCTAATTTACCTTTAGCGGCTTGAAGTTTCTCAGTTTGAGTAGCATCTTTTTTCATTGCTGACACATGGTTATTGTATTCTCTACCAGCAGTATTCATGACACCATTTATTTCTTTGATAGTCTGGGCATATTGTACTTGTCCATCCATTTTGAAATTTAGTACTACGTTACTTTCTTCAGTTTTCGCCAAATAGTTTCACCTCCTACCAATAAGGACTTTCACTAATTGACATAGTGTCTTTCCCTTTTTTGAAAACATCTGGATTATTCGTTTCTAAATGTAAAATAAAAGATTTAAGCCACAGTTTTGGAGTTGATTTTAAAAAGAAATCAAGGTCCCAATTTAGAAGAGTTAGCGCAACATACAAATAAAAATCCCAAGGGGTTCCATTATCTACCTCTTGCGATTTTTTCCTTTTTTGTTTTGGTTTTTCTTCTGAAAGTCCTGTGGCTGTACTGATTTTTTTAAGTCCTCATCCTCAAAGTTTTGCGACATAAAGACATCAAGACATATTTGATAAATGTTTGTTACTTGCGAGAAAGGAATGGAGCGTTGCAATTCTTCTGGAGTACATTCTGTGCCGCCAGATCGTACCATTCCATAAATTAATGCTCGGATGATTTTCATGTTTTTTCTAGTAGCAACGATTGCTTCTTTACCAACAAATTCATCATTCAAATCTCTTTCGAAAACTGAATAGTCTTCACCGTAGACATCTGCAATAAATTCCATAGCATCCATCCCAAAACTAATTGGGATTTGTTCGTTCTGGATTTTTATATAATCAATGTTTAATTCAACATTTACTAAGTCACTTAATCTAGCCAAACTATTCACCTACTCCTAGTAGCGTTAATTGTTCTTCTTCATAAATAACCGTATCAATGAATTCGTCAAGAGTAATCATATCTGTGCCAATCCTTGCACTGTCATAAGAAGTATTAAGAACTTCGTTATACAACAATGGACTAGCTTTCATAGTCAATTTAACGTCTTTAATTTCATCATCATCAGTAGTTGTTTCGTACTCTGTATCAGTTGCTAAAGTTAATTGAACACGAGGATACCAGACTGCCATTCGTTCTCCGCCTTCAATACGTCCAATAAAACCAAACCCAAAGTAAGGCATTTCTTTTGCTCTAGATCGATTAAACACAACTCCTTTTACTGGAGTAATGCCGTTCAATTTATCTAATAAATCGATTGGCATACCGACATGATCTAATCCTAATTCGTGTTCAGTTTCTTTACTTACACGTCTAAATATTTTACTTGAAGCATATTTCACTTTTTCTGAACCGTTACCCTTAACCGCTAACTTAACTGCAATAGGCAAACGCTCAATGTTTGTTTCGTCATAAACTGGTTTGACATTTGGTGCATCTGGTGAAGTCATTGGTACAAAAAAAACGTCGTCAATTCCCTCAAAATATAAAACTTTCATTATCCCAGCTCCTCAATTAATTTTTTTGTCATGATATCTTGTATCTTTTCTTGATTTTGTTCCCAAGTTCCACTAGCAAAATGCTGCGCTTTTAAATTAACTGTTCCGTTTTCTATGAACCGCCAATAAAAAGCCGTGTCTTCGAAAATAACGGCTACTTGTTCATCTTGTATTTCAACTTTTATATGATCTTTAGCATGCTTTTTCTTCATGAGTGAAACCGGAATATTTGGAATCATCTTTTCTACATAATATTCAGCAGCTTCTTGAAGTGAATCTAGAGAAATTTTCTCCACATCAACTTTTACTAACTTTCCAAAGTGCTTTGACATATCAGCAAACCCGTTGTTATTACTCGACATTTTCAATACACCTCACATTAGTAAAAAAATTGGTTACCGTATCATCGTTTTCATCGCCTTGAATAGATATGATTGAACTGAATGGAACTTTATTCTCATTGAACTTCTTAGTAATAACGTTAAATTCTTCTTCAGTTCCTTTTGTATAAAGAGAAACTTGATAGAGTAAACGTCTTTTATAAATCGATCCAGAAGCACGTTTGAAATCTTCTGAAATATATGAATAAACAATGAATGGATAAACAGATGTCGTTGGACCTTTATCTCTATAAACCTTCAAATTTGTTGACTTTAAAAGCGTTCGTAATTGTTGGAAATTAATTGACATAGGATAAAGACACCTCCATAGTCCGTTCGTTTTCTTTTGTATAAATACGTTCAATGTTATAAATTATTCCTTTGATCCTAATGCGATATTCTTTTTGATTGTCTTCAATATTGCGATCAATACGACATTCGATTTTTTTCATTACTTCATTTTGATCTTTAGTAGTGAATTTATCAGTCGCCGTAACGCCAATATTGTTGTACTTAATATTTCTTTCTTTTGGATAACTCATTATTGGCCTGTCTGTGTCAGGATCAATCGTTTCCCCTAATTTTAGAAGCTCACCCGTCCATTTAAGATTATTAGTCTGTCGTTTCGGCATATTGATTAAACACCTCCTGGACAAAGAATGGAGTCAGTGCATCTAATGCTTCACCTAATTCTTTTTCAGCAACACTATAATCAAACATGATTCCAGCAACCATCATGACTAGATAATCCTTCTGGCCACCCGTGGCAGTTAGTACATAATCTTTAGCAGATTCAATATAAAAAGAGAGCATGGAATCATCCATACCCTCCTCAAATTGCAAATGTAATTTTAATTTTTCTTTTAAACTTAATTCATCCATAAGCTATTAGCCTCCTACTGGTGCTGTAGCTCCTACTTCGTAACGGTATACAGATGCTTCGAATGGAGAATAAATCAATTGACCATCTAACAAGTTGTATATTTGGAATCCAATACGGTTTGTATCAGAGAATTTTTCAACTAGTTTTTGAATTTGTAATGCGCCAATAACATCTTGAATATGGAATGTTTTGAAATCACCAAAATAGAAAATAGGTTTAGTTGAATCAGTGCCATCCGCTGCATCAGTAAAGTCAACTTTGTGTCCTAATAATTTATAACTAACTTCATCACGACCTGTGTCATACAATAAAGGACGACCTTGTCCATCTAGCAAACCTTCTAATACTGTAAGAGCAGCACCGTTAATAATCCACATTGCTTTCTTACGTACTTCAGTAGTAACTTGACCTTTCATTTTAACAAGCTCTCTGTATAAAGTGTTTTCCAGTCCAGACTTAGTTAAATCTACTGCAGCTGATTCATAGTAGCCTACTGCTTTTTTAGACAATGCTCCAGGGTTTAAAGCTTTAGGATCATTACCGTTAAACATGTATTCAGTTTCTTTACGAACGTATGCTTTTTTCAATTCTTCGATTACGATATCTTCAACTTTGTAACCAGGATCAGCCATGTTGATTAGTTTTTTAGAAATTGTTGCTAGTGCATCAAATTCTACAGGGCTTAGGTAAATTTCATCAAATTCGATATCTGTTTCTGGAATTGGATTTGGTACAATATGACGTTCTTGTCTAATTGCGTTGGCAACTGCTTTCTTAACCAAGACAGGATATTTAACATTGCCTCGAGTTTTTACAGTTGTTCCATATTTACGTAACAAGTTTTCTTCTTGTGAGTAAGTTAGAATTTCAGTAGCTACCACTTCAGGAATTAATACAGATCCGTTATTTGTTTCTACACCTGCAGCACGTGCTTCTGATTCAGTGATGTGTCCAACTACGAATTTAGCAAAAGCAGAACGTTTTTCTAATTCTTTTTTAGCAGTTGATACATGGCCACGAGTGCTTAGTCCACTTGCAATAGCTGTTTGAATAGCAGAGCGCTGTTCTGGAGTTATTCCAGGTGCTTTGGAACGATTTTCTTTGCCCTTTTCTTTGCCCTTTTCTTCGTCGCCTTCGCTACCTTCACCTTCATCACCAGAACGTCCTTCGGAACCTTCTTCACCTTCAGAGCCCTCTCCACCAGCTTCTCCTTCTTCACCTTCGTTTCCTTCAGCTAAATCATCAGCAATAGTTTGTAATTGTGCAGAAATTTCTTCAATCTCTGTTGTAATCGCTGGTAAGTCTGCTTCACGTAATTCTGGGTCTGCAGCCTTTGTTCTTAATTCTACTAATCTTTCTTTATTTCTTTTTTGCAACGCTAATAATAATTCCTTCTTTTTCATATTACTTTTCCTCCAATAGATGATTTATTTTTTTTATAATGGACATTCTTTGTTCTACGTTGCTATCTAATTCTTTGGATCTAACAAGTGATACTTCTGTATCGTCATAAGCGGGTAAAGAAACAACTGAAACCTCATATAAGTTAACTTCATTAATTGTTCTTAATGCTGGCTCAACTGCATAGTCCCATGTTTCTTCAGTAGGAATAAATCCAAATGAACATTGGTTAATGTCTCCACGTTTCATACTTTCAACTAAGTCTCTTGCTACTGAAGTGTTAGGCAACTCAACTTCAAACTTCAAACCACGCTCGTCTTCTTCAAGTCTTAACGTTCCGCTTTTAGTTCTTCCTAAAACATTTCCCCAATCATGGTTGAACAAGGCTCTGATATCTCCACCACCACTTGCAATTGTTTTAGAGAATGCTCCAGGATTAATGGTTTCTTCAAACCATTCACCAATAAGGGTTTTTGAATTAAATACTGCAGCATAACCACTTATTACATTTACTTTTCCTTCATCTACATCACGAGTTGTTAAGCCAGTGATATCAAAGTCCCTCGTTATTTTTTTCGGCATTTTTTTTATCACCACCTTTCAATGAATCATCAGTAGAACTACTCAAATCTTCGCCACCTATTAAGTCTTTAGAAATATATAATTTGCTAGATTCTTCTGTATTCAAACGTTGGAACCCAAGCATTTCTCTAGAATCATCTGGAGAGGTAATCATTGTTCGAACCATGTTATAAGCAATATTCGTTTTAGTACTGTAAGGTACAAAATCAAGAATATTAATTTTGAATTTGATTCTTTCTTTAGAATCTTGGCCGAAAAAAAGAAGACTCATATGGTCTTCAAAGTTTTTCATTATTGGACGTACTGCTTTGTTATGCAGATACATCATTGCTTTTTCTAAATCTGATTTTGTTAATGCTGTATAGGTATCAACATTGATTCCCAAAAATTTTCCCAGGTCTTTTTTATAAACATTTAGATAAGCTAGTGTTTTGTCATCATCAATTGGACTCTTCATAGTTTCAATTTTATAACCCTTACCAAGTGGAATCATCTTAACTGAATGCGCCTGGTCAATACTTTCCAATTGGTCCAATATTCTTTTAATCAGTTTTGATTGGGCGCTATTGCTTGGATTTATATGTGCATCTAGTACCAATAAAAAAGCCATCAGACCACCTTTAGTATATTTGTCTGTTAATGCCTTCTCGGCAGACATAACACCTTCTAGTGTGCTTTTTCCTAGCTGTTTAAGACCAACACCCTTCAAATGATTTGTTCCAATATTTTTAATGTGTCGAATTAAGAATTGAGGTATTTCAGTTCCACCAATTTTAAAATGTTCAATCAAGCGATCGTCAATTTCAGTTGCTACATTGTTAGCTAAATGAATTTGTTGGCCATCATAAACCGGGAACACTTCTCCTTCAAGTAAATAAGTATTCGTCATTAATTTAATGAGTTCAGATTGAGTTAAATAGTGGTTAGGATTTCGAATAACATTTAATACATGATGGTTTTTTATTTCGTTACCATCATCATCCTCAACGACTATGTCCGCTAACATTAATTGATTACTAATGTCTTGCATCAATTCATAGACATCACTAGATTCTAAAATGTTTTCATCGTTTAAATAATGACCGCCATACCTTGCTGAACTGGAAAATATATCTTCAACTATTCCTCTTTTTTCAACTTGCTTCAAAAGGAAATTTGATACTCTATCACGTAATCCCATGTTGTGTTTTTCACCGCCTCTCGTTATCTATAAATTTCATCAAGCAAGTCATCCATTCCCTCGTTATCAATTGCTACCATTTCATACATCGTTTCTTTGTGCGCTACTAAGAAGGCAATCACACCATCAATTTTCTTTTTAGATTTTGATTTACTTGCTGCTTTCATTCCTAATAGATTCACACCAACGACTAGATTTAATAAGCAATAAATAAACAGTGGGTTGTCAGTGACTAGTTGCTTTTTATAAATGATTCTTTCCATGTCATCAATTGGCGCATTCATTACTTTTGGAAATTGTGAGACAGCTGCAGTTTCTAAGCCTAAATTTTCTAGCTTTTCAATTAACGATGCGCTCATGGCTGGATCATAATTTAATAACTGAACATCATATAGATCCATGCATTCAACAATGTATTCTTGAACCATGTCTTGGTCTATCATCTTTCCATCACAGAAAGTAACGTAACCTTTTTCAGCTAAATCTTGATAAGGAACGTTATCTTCTTGTTCCCTCAAATCGATATCCTCATTAGGAATGAAATACATTTGCTTCACTTTCAACAAAGGATTTCCTTCATCATCAAACGTCGGGAAATTTAATGAGACACACGTTAAGTCGGTTGTCTTAGATAAATCCAGTCCCAGGTAAACCATTTCTCCATCAAGTGGTCCAAGATCATTAACCAATATGTGTTCCACCTGATCATTATCAAAGAAGTTTTCTGCCCCATTAACAAATACATTTAAATGCTTTGTTAAGAATTCAGCCTTTGCATGTGCGGATCTAGTAGCTTTAGTAAACGCTGGTATCATTTGTTCGATTGAGACAGACACGCCAATATTTGGATTAACCATTGCCCAGACTTTTTTATCAGTCCAGTCATAATTTTTATTGGGCTCCCAAATCATCACAAAGTTGGAATCATCATCATCGCTTTTCAGAACTGCTTTTGCTTCTTGATAGACACGCATACCAACAGATGAAGAACCTTTACCTGCAGTAGAAATATTAAACATGATTGGTTCTGGTCTTGAAGACATAGCACTCTTAAAGTTATCGTATTGTTCCATCTTGACTTGCTTATGCAATTCATCATTCAATACAAATTGAGGATTCGAACCTTCAATATTTTCAATATTTTTCGATTGAGCAATAAATTTATTTTGATAGGCTCTATCTTGAAAAGTATATTCGTAAACAATTGAAGAAATCGTACCTTTTGGACCTTTATAAATAGTGCTAGGATTGTTTAGCACATCATTATTTAAAACGGTAGCTGCAAAAGGTTTAGCTGCATATTGCGTTTGTTGGAAATCAGAAGCACAAGCATAGCAACTGGCATTTAAAGTACCTTCTCCATACATCGTATATCCTAAAGCACCAACTCCAACAAGAGTTTTACCGTTCTTTTTAGGTATCTGAATGTAAGCCTCACGAGTTACGCGTACTTCTTGACCCTTTTCATTTACATGCATCCATCCGTATATCCACGAGTATATAAATTTCTCCCATGGTTCCAACAAAAAAGGTTGGCCGGCAAGTTCACCATCAGTATGGTAAACAAACGACTCAACCCAATCCATCATTTCATTTGCGCGATCTACATCAAACCAAATATCTTTTCTCTTTTTCCATTTGTAATAACGATTTACAGAATCTTTAATTGTTTGAGGATATTTCTTAGGACTTTTACGAACCATTTTTGCATATTGATCAGCATAGTTCACACTGCGTTCTATCAAGCCTTATCACGCCACTTCGCTCGATGTGCTGCTAGTTCGTCAACGACTTCCACCGGTTTTGTCATAATGGTATCATGCTTTGCAGTACTGCCACCGGTCACAAAGTTTTTAGGTTTGTGTTTATTTGTTAGACCTAAATCACCAAGAGCTTTCATCTTTTTATCAGACCAGGTTTCAACTTGTTGAGCTAAAGGATGCTTAGAATTATTAGTGGCGCCAGACTTATTTGTATACCTTTGAGTTGTTGGAAAACCTTTATCTCTCCATTCAATAAACATGGTTTGATAGATTTCAAAGATATCTAAATAGCTTTCAAATAAAGGGTCCAGGGTTCGAGTGTAAATATCTGCTTCACGCATTATCTTTAAAACACGATCTTTTTCTTCGTTAGTTTTCTCGGCAACAATCGCTTGCCTTTGTTTTTTTGTGGACAAATAGTTACACCCCCCCTTTCTTTTTTTATTTTTT
>NZ_ABHH01000034.1:0-21935 GCF_000171855.1 Carnobacterium sp. AT7
CGTGTTGCCGCAACTAGAAAACATCAAGAAATTGATCTTCTCCATTTATGGAAAATGTTTTTGACACCTGACCATTTTGCACGTGGACTTTACCAATCTTTAGGGATTGACACTGCTGATTTTGAATCTTTTGTAGACAAAGAATTGGACAACTATCCAACTGTAGAAGGCTCAAACGTCCAATACGGACAGGGTATGAGTCAAAATCTATATCATTTATTAACTGAAGCTGATAAAATCAGAACGGATTTTAAAGACGATTTTCTTTCAACTGAAATTGTGTTGCTAGCGCTTATGAAATTGAAAAATCATAGTTTGACAAAGTATTTAACTAAGAATGGTTTAACTGAAAAAGCCTTAAAAGCTGAAATTGAAAAAATAAGAGGAGGAGATCGTGTGACATCACAAAATCAAGAAGAATCCTATCAAGCACTTGAAAAATATGGAATCGATTTGGTTAAAGCTGTCAGAAGTGGAGATCAAGATCCGGTTATTGGAAGAGATGATGAAATTCGTGATGTGATTCGTATTTTATCTCGTAAAACGAAGAACAATCCTGTGCTGATTGGTGAACCTGGTGTCGGTAAAACAGCTATAGTAGAGGGGTTAGCTCAACGGATTGTGCGAAAAGACGTCCCTGAAAATTTAAAAGGAAAAACAATTTTTTCATTAGATATGGGAGCATTGATTGCAGGAGCTAAATACCGTGGTGAATTTGAAGAACGACTAAAAGCAGTCTTAAAAGAAGTGAAAAAAAGTGAAGGTCAAATTATCTTATTTATCGATGAGATTCATACAATCGTTGGGGCTGGGAAAACGGAAGGCAGCATGGATGCCGGTAATTTATTGAAACCTATGTTAGCCCGTGGCGATTTGCATTGTATTGGTGCAACGACACTCGATGAATACCGAAAATATATGGAAACGGATAAAGCGTTAGAAAGACGTTTCCAGAAAGTATTGGTTGATGAGCCAACTGTAGAAGAAACCATCAGTATTTTAAGAGGATTAAAAGAACGTTTTGAGATTCATCATAGCGTAAATATCCATGACAATGCGATCGTTGCTGCTGCAACGTTATCCAACCGTTATATTACTGATCGTTTTTTACCAGACAAAGCCATTGATTTAATCGATGAAGCTTGTGCGACTATTCGAGTTGAGATGAATTCACGACCTACTGAATTGGATCAGGTTTCTCGTCGTTTAATGCAGCTAGAAATCGAAGAAGCAGCGTTGAAAAAAGAAAAAGATGATGCTAGCATGCGAAGATTAGAAATTATTCAAGAAGAATTGTCTAATCTACGTGAAGAGGCCAACCAGTTGAAAATGAAATGGGAAACTGAGAAAGAAGAAGTTGCTAAATTACGTGACAAACGTGCTGAAATTGAAAAAGCACGTCATGAGTTAGAAGAAGCTGAAAGCAATTATGACCTAGAGCGTGCCGCTGTTTTAAGACATGGACAAATACCTGCTTTAGAAAAAGAATTGAAAAGGCTAGAAGAGGAACAATTAGCTGCCCAAGGCAATTCAATCAGGCTAGTACAAGAATCAGTTACTGAGGAAGAAATCGCTGTCGTGATTGGTCGGATGACGGGTATTCCTGTTAGTCGATTAGTTAAAGGGGAACGGGAAAAATTGATGCACTTAGATACGTCATTAAGTGAACGTGTTGTCGGTCAAGATGAAGCGGTACAAAGTGTATCTGATGCGGTTATTCGAGCTCGAGCTGGTATTCAAGATCCTAATCGTCCACTAGGCTCATTCCTGTTTTTAGGGCCTACAGGTGTTGGGAAAACAGAATTGGCTAAAGCGTTAGCTGAGAATTTATTTGATTCGCAAGACCATATGGTACGAATTGATATGAGCGAATATATGGAAAAACACACTGTTTCAAGATTGATAGGAGCTCCACCAGGTTATGTTGGGTATGATGAAGGAGGTCAATTGACCGAAGCGGTAAGAAGGAGTCCGTATACTATTGTCTTGTTAGATGAAATTGAAAAAGCTCATCCGGATGTGTTTAATATTTTATTGCAAGTATTAGATGATGGACGCTTAACCGATTCTAAAGGCCGAATGGTCGACTTTAAAAATACCGTTTTAATCATGACAAGTAACATTGGTTCTGATCTACTGTTGGAAGGGACAGATGAACATGGACAAATAAAAGAAGCGACCAAAGAACTTGTGATGTCATTGTTAAAAACATCCTTTAAACCAGAGTTCTTAAATCGAATCGATGATACGATTTTATTTGCGCCACTTAGCATACAAGTTGTTAAGAAAATTGTTCTCAAGTTAGTACACAACTTGTCTGAACGTTTAGCAGAACAAGAAATTGAACTGACAATTTCTGAAGAAGCACAAATATGGATAGCGGAAAAAGCGTATGATCCTATGTATGGTGCGAGACCGTTGAAGAGATTTATCACTAAAGAGGTAGAGACGCCTTTAGCTAAAGGGATTATCTCTGGAGAAATTCCGCCAAAATCTAAAGTCACGATTACCTTAAAAGAGGATCAACTGTCTTATGAGACGGTGATGATAGATAACTAAAAATTCATTTAGATTATAAGAGATTTTTATTAGCGATAACCACTATATGTGCTGAACGAAACAAAAAAAAGACATTCAACTGAATGTCTTTTTTTTGTTTCGTTCGATTTACTTAGTTGCGTGCTCATGTTTTTGATCTGGAAGAATTTTGGCAATTAAAATAACCATCACACCGATAAATAAACCAATACCTGATGCAGTAATGAAGTCATATGAGCTGCCTGATAATGAACTTCCAATATAATTAACAGCTTGTCCAATAAAAAATCCCCAAAATAATGTGACTAAATATTTCATAAGTTTAACCTCTCTTCTTTTACAAGTTCATTTTATCACTTTCAAAAAGTTTGTAAAGTAAAACTCTATAGAATGTTTTTTTTGAAAGTGCTCTAATTAGCATGATGTGACAAGAATGAAAAGTTCGCTTAGAAGGTTTGCGTATACGAATCTTAGAAGGGTATAATGGTAACTAGTGAGTCAGAATGGAGTGACAAAAATGTCATTTGTACAATTACAAGTTATTAGTTCTTATAGTTTATTACAAAGTACGGTTACAATTGAAGCATTAGTGCTTAAAGCTAAAGAAAGAGGCTATAAAGCAATAGCTTTGACCGATTATAATATTTTATATGGGATAGTCGATTTTTATAAGATGTGTAAAAAACATCACATTAAACCGCTTTTAGGCTTAACGTTGGATGTAGGCGGTATTATAAAGACAGACGAAAATCATTCAATCCTATTGCTAGCTAAAAATGCTGCAGGATATGAAAGTCTATTGACTCTTTCAAGTGAAAAAATGCTTTTAGCTGAAACTGAACGATTGACCATTGATCAGATCAAAGAACATAGTCGAAATTTAATTGCAGTGACACCTGGAGAAAAAGGAGAAGTTGAACATTTTTTACTCCAAAATGAAAAAAAAGCTGCAGCAGCTGTCGTAGAAAAATGGCAAGCACTATTTCCAGAACGTCAATTTTATTTGGGCGTTCAACTCCATCAAAATCTCCTACCGATTAAGGATGCATTGACTGAACTAGCGAAGGAGACAGGAACTTTACCTGTTGCTCTACAAGATGTTCGCTATATTGATGCGACAGATGACTTTAGCACCCGCGTTTTGAGAGCAATTAATAAAGGCGAAGTCCTTGAAACGCAACATGCAGCAGTAATTGGCGAGTACTATTTACCTGAAAGTAGCCAAGCTGAAAAACGATTCATAGACAATGGTTTAAAAGAGGCTGCTCAGCGAACCAATGACATAGCAAATATGATTGATGTAGAAATAGCGTTGAATCAACAATTATTGCCGAAGTTTCCTTTGCCAACTGAAAAAACGACAACGGAATTCTTAAAGGAACAATGTCTGGTTGGTTTAGAAAAAAGAGTATCCGAACCGGATAAACGTTATACTGATCGCTTAGAATATGAATTAACTGTCATTGGAAAAATGGGATTTGAAGACTACTTCTTAATTGTATGGGATGTTATGGCTTATGCTCATAAAGTGAAGATTGTTACCGGTGCAGGTAGGGGATCAGCGGCAGGGTCTTTGGTGGCTTATTTGCTTGAAATTACGGATGTTGATCCAATCGAATATGATTTGTTATTTGAACGGTTTTTAAACGAAGAACGTTATACTATGCCAGATATCGATTTGGATTTCCCAGATAACCGACGAGAGGACATCTTGCAATATGTTAAAAATAAGTATGGCAAGAATCATGTGGCTCAAATTGCAACATTCGGAACGTTAGCTGCTAAGATGGCTTTGAAAGACGTATCGCGCGTATTTGGTCTAAGCCCTTCTGAAGCGAGCGTTTGGTCTAAAGCAATTCCAAGTGTATTGGGCATTACGTTAGAAAAGGCATTTAAACAATCTGTAAACTTAAGAAATTTGGTTGGAGAGAATGAAAAAAACACTCTTTTATTTGAAACAGCCAAAAAAATTGAAGGTTTGCCACGTCACATTTCAACTCATGCTGCAGGGGTAGTCATCAGTGATAAACCCTTAACGCATTACGTTCCTTTACAAAAGGGCGGAAGTGACATTCTTTTAACCCAATATCCTATGGGGAATGTTGAAGAAATTGGATTGTTGAAAATGGACTTCTTAGGTTTGAAAAATTTGTCGATTATAGATAACGCACTAAAACTAATCCAAAGAGAGACCGGCGAGCGATTAAATTTATTAAACATACCTATGCAAGATCAAGAAACACTACAATTATTTCGAAAAGGAGATATGGTAGGAATTTTTCAATTTGAATCTGCAGGGATTAAAAGTGTGTTGCGTAGGCTAGAGCCAACCTCAATGGAAGATATAGCAGCTGTTAATGCCTTGTATCGTCCAGGTCCTATGGAGCAAATCGATACGTTTATCAAAAGAAAGAAAGGGCTACTGCCCATTGAATACCCTCACGAAACTCTTTCTGAGATTCTGTCGGTCACGTATGGTGTAATGGTCTATCAAGAACAAGTTATGCAAGTAGCTTCAAAAATGGGAGGCTACACACTAGGACAAGCAGATATTTTACGCAGAGCAATTGGGAAGAAACAAAAAAGCGTAATTGATAAAGAGCGTCAACATTTTACTAGTGGTGCTGCTAAATTAGGGTACAGCCCAGAAGTTGCCATACAAGTCTATGATTACATTGAACGATTTGCAAACTATGGTTTTAACCGGTCACATGCAGTAGCGTATTCGTTTATTGCCTACCAAATGGCTTATTTAAAGGCACATTATCCTCATGCTTTTTTCGTAGCGTTACTAAACTCGGCTTTAAATAATTCAGCAAAAATGAAAGATTATATTATCGAAGCTAAGAAAAGAAATATCAAGGTTCTTTCGCCAGATATTAATGCAAGCTTCGGGGGATTTTCGTTAGTTAAAGGCCAAATTCTTTTTGGTTTCAGTTCTATAAAAGGACTAAGAAGAGATATGATTGACGATATGGTTACGAATCGGAAAAATGATGGCTCTTACAAAGATTTAATTGATTTTCTTAAAAGACTTAATAAGAAGTGGTTAAAGCCAGAATACATCAAGCCTTTGATCTATGTTGGTGCGTTTGATCAATTTGAGTACTCTCGAGGAACACTTTTAGCTTCAATCGAAGGCATCATTCAAAGTGTGCACATGAGTGGAAATAATAGTGGGTTATTTGAATTGTTAAAACCCAAATATGAATTTGCTTCTGATTTAACCATTGAGGAAAAGTTAGAAAATGAAGAACTTTTTTTAGGGACGTATTTATCGGGCCATCCTACTGAGAAGTATGATTCCGTAAGACCTTGGAAACAAATTGTTTATGTCAATGAGTTAATCATTGGAAAAACCAGCAGAGTGATTGGTTCCATCAAAAACATTCACAAGATAACAACAAAGAAAGGCGAACCAATGGCTTTTGTGACGATAAGTGATACTTCAGGAGATTGCTCGTTAACTTTATTCCCTACAAAATACCGTCAATTTATTGAATTGCTGACGGATAAAACGGTTTTGTATGTAGAAGGAAAAGTAGAATCAAAACGCGAAGGTATCCCGCAGATCATTGTTCAGCAAATGGATGATATTGAGCTAATAATGAGCAGCCAAACGAATAAAAAATGTTTTATTCGAATCCAAGAAGAACAGAATAACAATGAAACATTAGCAGCAATTAAAAAGATAATGATGAAATCTAAAGGGAACATTCCGGTTGTGTTGTACTATGTGCAAACGAATAAAAAAATTGGTTTAGCAGAGGAAAGTTGGATTAATGATACGCCTGAATTAATTGAAGAATTGGAAAATTTGCTTGGAAAAGAAAACGTTGTGCTTAAAATTAATTAAAGTTAAATGATTTTTTAGTGAAAAGCCATTTTTAAAGGGACAAGACGGCATAAAAGTGGTAGAATAACAGGTGAGCTTATGATAGTAAGTTAAAAAAAGAGTTGTTATACTAGAATTAAGTGTAATGAGTAAAAAAGTTTTTAGAAAATGGCCGTTATAAGTTGTTTAAAAGAACTATTTACTTTAATCTATTTTATGAGGTGAAGTCAATATGAAACGTATTGCTGTTTTGACAAGTGGTGGAGATGCTCCAGGAATGAATGCAGCTATTCGAGCTGTTGTACGTAAAGGTCTTTATGAAGGAATGGAAGTATATGGCATTAATTATGGTTACGCTGGTTTAGTAGCTGGGGATATACGTAAGTTGACTCGTAGAGATGTTGGTGATAAGATTTCAAGAGGTGGAACATTCTTATATTCTGCTCGTTATCCTGAATTTGCTACTGAAGAAGGTCAATTAAAAGGTATTGAACAACTAAATAAATTTGGGATTGAAGGTTTAGTAGTTATTGGTGGAGATGGTTCTTATATGGGAGCTGCTGCCTTAACAAAACACGGTTATCCAACTGTAGCATTACCAGGTACAATTGATAATGATATCCCAGGTACTGATTTCTGTATTGGATTTGATACAGCTATTAATACGGTATTAGATTCTGTCGATAAAATTCGCGATACGGCGACAAGCCATGTGCGTACCTTCATTATTGAAGTTATGGGTCGTAATGCAGGAGATATTGCATTATGGACTGGTGTAGCAGGCGGAGCAGAACAAATTATCATTCCTGAAACAGAGTTTAATATGGAAGAAATTGCTAGTACTATTCAAAAAGGCCGTGAACGCGGTAAAAAACATAGCATTATTATCCTAGCTGAAGGCGTAATGAACGGAAACGACTTTGCAGAAGAATTATCAAAATTTGGAGATTATCAAGCACGTGTTACTGTCTTAGGACATGTTCAACGTGGTGGTTCTCCAACAGCTCGCGACCGTGTTTTATCTAGTGTTTTTGGCGCAAGAGCAGTTGATTTATTGAAAGTTGGTAAAGGCGGATTATGTATCGGAATCGTAGACAATAAAATTGTTGAAAATGATATTGTTGAAACGCTGAAAAGCGGCAAACATATGCCTGATGTTAGCTTGTATAAATTAAATCAAGAAATATCTTATTAAAAGAAATTACAAACTTATAAATAATTGTAATAAAAATTGCTGTTAGGAGAGATATATAGAATGAAAAAAACTAAAATTGTATGTACGATTGGTCCAGCAAGCGAAACAGTTGAACAACTGGTTCAAATGATAGATGCAGGTATGAACGTTGCCCGTTTAAACTTTTCACATGGTGACTTTGAAGAACATGGTGCACGTATCAAAAACATTCGTGAAGCATCAAAACGCACTGGTAAAATGGTTGCTATTCTATTAGATACAAAAGGTCCTGAAATGCGTACACACAACATGAAAGATGGTCGTGTTGACTTTGAAGCAGGAGACGTTGTTCGTATCTCAATGACAGAAGTTGAAGGAACAAAAGAAAAATTCTCAATCAGTTACCCTGAATTAATCAATGATGTAAACCCTGGAACTCACATCCTATTAGATGATGGTTTAGTGGATCTTGAAGTAACAGAATTAGACCATGCAAATGGTGAAATTGTTGTTTTAGTTAAAAACCCAGGAACATTGAAAAACAAAAAAGGTGTTAACGTACCAGGCGTATCTGTAAACTTGCCAGGTATCACTGATAAAGATGCTGCTGATATTCGTTTTGGTTTAGAAAACGATATTGATTACATTGCAGCAAGTTTCGTACGTCGTGCTAGTGACGTATTAGAAATCACTCAAATTTTAGAAGAAAAAAATATGACTCATGTTCAAATCATTCCTAAAATTGAAAACCAAGAAGGCGTAGACAACATTGACGAAATCTTAAAAGTTTCTGATGGTTTAATGGTTGCTCGTGGAGACTTAGGAGTTGAAATTCCTACAGAGGAAGTTCCTATTGTTCAAAAAGCTCTTATCAGAAAATGTAATCAAGCTGGTAAACCAGTTATTACTGCTACACAAATGCTTGACTCAATGCAACAAAACCCACGTCCAACACGCGCTGAAGCAAGTGACGTAGCGAATGCTATCTTTGATGGTACAGATGCTATCATGCTTTCAGGTGAAACAGCTGCTGGGGATTACCCAATTGAAGCTGTACAAACAATGGCACGTATTGCTGTACGTACTGAAGAAGCTTTAGTAAACCAAGATGCATTTGCATTAAAAGCATACAGCCAAACAGATATGACTGAAGCTATTGGTCAATCAGTAGGACATACTGCACGTAACTTAAATATTCAAACAATTGTTGCAGCTACTGAATCTGGACATACTGCACGAATGATCGCAAAATACCGTCCAAAAGCAAATATCGTTGCTGTTACATTTACAGAACGCCAAATGCGTGGACTTGCATTAACTTGGGGCGCTTACCCAGTTGTTGCTGAAAAACCAGCTTCAACAGATGATATGTTCAACTTAGCAACTAAAATTGCTCAAGAAACTGGATTTGCAACTGCAGGAGATTTAATTATCATTACTGCTGGTGTACCAGTTGGAGAACGTGGAACAACTAACTTAATGAAAATCCAATTAATTGGAACTAAATTAGCTAGCGGCCAAGGTGTTGGATCAGATGCTGTTATTGGTAAAGCAGTTGTTGCAACTAGTGCTGAAGAAGCAAACAAAAATGCTGTAGAAGGTGGAATTTTAGTTGTGAAAACAACAGATAAAGACTACTTACCAGCAATTGAAAAATCATCAGCTATAGTAGTAGAACAAGGCGGTTTAACTAGTCATGCTGCAGTCATTGCAATTGCAATGAGCATTCCTGTAATCGTGAATGTTGAAAATGCTACAACTCTTATTAAAAATGATGAATTAATCACAGTTGACTCACGTCGTGGAATCGTCTACCGTGGAGCAACAACAGCTATCTAATAGCCATTAAAATTTAAATGAACAAAACTCTCTTGAGGATTGATTTTGGATCCGATAGGGAGTTTTTTTTTTGAAATTATTTTAAAGTTTAGTTTACATAATAAAAATATGGTAAACTTATATGGAATCTTTTCAACATTCTTTCATTTCTAGTCTTTTTCGTATAAAATGAAATGGAAGGATAAATGACTCACTATTAAATAATAGAGCTAAACTTATGGAGGAAAAAATATGAATCAATCACTAGGAAAAATTATTATAGGACTTGTTACAGATGTAAATGAGGACGCATTTTTTGTACAAAAAGATGGCGTAACCTATAAATTAGATAAGACTGAAGGAATGGAATACAAACTAGGAGATACAGTAGAAGGATTTGCTTATATTTCGATGGATAAAGACTTTATGTTAACTCAAAAAATTCCTGAAGTACGAGTAGGTTATTATGCATGGGGTACCGTTATTGATACACGTAAAGACCTTGGCGTGTTTGTAGATGTTGGCCTGCCTGATAAAGAATTGGTTGTGTCACTTGATGAACTGCCTACCATTAAACAATTGTGGCCTAAAAGAGGCGATCGTTTATTGATCACAATAAGAGTAGATGATAAAGATCGTATGTGGGGAGAACTAGCTACTGACGAAGTCTATCAATCGCTAGCAAAAAAAGGAACAGAAGAATTAATCAATCAAAACATAAAAGGAACAGCGTACCGTCTAAAAGTTATTGGAACGTTTATTTTGACGGAAGACAATCAAATTGGTTTTATCCATCCTTCAGAACGCAAAGATGAACCACGTTTAGGTGAAGTTGTGTCTGGACGTGTTATAGGTGTTAGACCAGATGGAGTGATAAATATCTCTTTAATGCCTCGTGCTTATGAAGCAATTGGCGACGATGCTGCAATGTTGATGGCTATATTAGAACGCACTAAAACAGGTAGTTTCCCGTATACAGATAAAAGTTCGCCAGATGATATTGCTGACCGCTTTGGCATTAGCAAAGGGCAATTTAAACGAGCTATCGGTAATTTAATGAAACAACGTTTAATCGTGCAAGAGGATGGCGAAACAAAACTTGTAAATATGCCAACGGAAGTTGAAATTGATATTGATGGCGAAGAAGAATAAAGAACTTAAGACTTTCCTCTTAAGAAGGTAATAGGGTTCTTACAAGCCAATTTATCTATTCCGAAAGTATTTTAGAAATATTTCCACTATTTGACCAAGAGCTAAATTAAAAGAAGGCAGTTCACAATGTGTTCTTGCTTTCTTTTTTTTATTTAAACAGAGGTGAAAGAACATGAATGAAGACGTAGAAGAGTACCTTCGTTTTCTTACAATTGAACGAGGTCTTTCAAAAAATACAATTGAAAGTTATAAAAGGGATATTAGCCAATACCTTACTTTTATTGAAGAAAATAAGCTAACTGAATGGGTACAAATCGATCGGTATGTTGTGCTCTCTTTTTTACAAAAGTTAAAAGAAAACCAAAAATCTGCTGGGACGATTATTCGAATGATTTCTTGTTTGAGGCAATTTCATCAATTTTTAAAACAAGAACAGCTCTCTCTGACTGACCCAATGTTACACATTGATACACCGAAGAAGGCTCAAAAATTGCCAAAAGTACTGTCTATTAAAGAAGTGGATCGTTTAATTGAAACGCCGAATACAGGTGAAACATTAGGGCTGAGAGATCGAGCAATGTTAGAAGTGCTCTATGCAACCGGGTTACGGGTTTCTGAATTAACAGAATTAAAACTAAATGATCTACACTTATCTCTTGGACTTATCCAAACAATCGGTAAAGGTGATAAAGAAAGAATCCTGCCTTTAGGCGATATGGCTATCGAATGGATTGAAAAATATCGGCGGTATAGCCGGTCAAAACTAGAAAAAGAAGGTCACCGGTCACCGTATTTATTTCTTAACCATCATGGTCGGAAATTGACCAGACAAGGTGTTTGGAAAAATTTAAAAATTTTGGTAAAAAAAGCTGGCATAGAAAAAGAAGTGACACCTCATACTTTACGGCACTCATTTGCTACGCATTTGCTAGAAAATGGGGCAGATTTAAGAGTAGTACAAGAGTTGTTAGGCCATTCAGATATCTCCACAACTCAGATATATACGCATATTACGAAGCAAAGAATGTCAAGCGTTTACAAAACCTATCATCCCAGGGCTTAAAAATAAAAAGGATGCAGAGTTTTACTCGCTTTATCGTGTGATTTTTACTATAATGAGAAGGTAGCAACCTATAATTAGGAGGATGGATAACAAATGTCATATAAAAGAGTGCATTTAATAGTTATGGATTCAGTTGGTATCGGTGAAGCACCAGATGCTGATAAGTTTAATGATTTAGGAAGCGATACATTAGGTCATATTGCTCAAGAAGCAGGACTGACAATACCTCATCTAGAACAATTAGGTTTGGGAAATATTAAACCTTTAAAAGGTGTTAACAGCGTTACAGACAACTTAGGTTACTATACAAAACTTGAAGAAATATCTGTAGGTAAAGATACAATGACTGGGCACTGGGAAATCATGGGTTTGAATATTCAAACTCCGTTCCGTGTTTTTCCTGATGGATTTCCAGCTGAATTATTAAAACAAATTGAAGACTTTTCTGGTCGTAAAATTGTGGGAAACAAACCGGCTAGTGGAACAGCCATTCTTGATGAATACGGAAAACATCAATTAGAAACGGGCGATTTGATTATTTATACTTCAGCAGACCCTGTATTGCAAATTGCGGCTCATGAAGATGTGATTCCGTTGGATGAATTGTACCGTATCTGTCAATTTGTAAGAGATATTACGAAAGACGATCCGTATATGATTGGTAGAATCATTGCTCGTCCATATGTGGGTGAACCAGGTAATTTCACAAGAACAAGTGGTCGACATGATTATGCTTTGAATCCATTTGGTAAAACGGTATTAAATTACCTAAGCGAAGGCGGCAAAGAAGTCATTGCAATTGGTAAAATTAATGATATTTATAACGGAGAAGGAATCACTGAATCCGTACGTACAGAAGACAACATGGATGGCGTAGACAAGTTATTAACCGTTATGGACAAAGATTTTGAAGGAATCAGCTTCTTAAATCTTGTTGATTTTGATGCGAAATTTGGCCACCGCCGCGATGTCGTGGGTTACGGTAAAGCGATAGATGAATTCGATGCGCGAATTGAAGAAATTGTTGGAAAGCTAAGAGAAGATGACTTATTATTAATCACGGCTGACCACGGAAATGACCCAATAGCTCCTGGAACAGATCATACAAGAGAATACGTTCCTTTACTTGCTTATTCTCCATCAATGAAGGGTCAAGGCGAAATAGCTCAAGGACATTTCGCAGATATCGGAGCTACTATTGCAGCAAACTTTGGTGTTCAAGATACTGGCTTTGGCGAAAGTTTCTTAGACAAATTAAAGTAAAAAAAAGTATGAACTACTGGAGGACAAATATGATTACAGCACTTTCCAAAAAAATTGAAGAAGCAAAAAGTTACATTTTAGAAAACGGCGTTCAAGATATTGAAGTTGGTTTAATTTTAGGATCAGGTCTAGGCGAATTAGGGGACGAAGTTGAAAATCCAATTGCTATTTCGTACAGTAAAATTCCTCATTTCCCAGTTTCAACGGTAGAAGGTCATGCAGGACAATTGGTTTATGGTACACTAGGTGGCAAAAAAGTCTTAGCTATGCAAGGGCGTTTTCATTTTTATGAAGGGTATTCTTTAGAAGAAGTAACGTTCCCAGTACGCGTAATGAAAGCTCTTGGTATTCATTCATTAATCGTTACAAATGCAGCTGGTGGAATCAATACTGATTTCACTCCAGGTGAATTAATGATGATTACAGACCAAATCAATTATACAGGAACCAATCCTTTGATTGGACCTAATGATGCCTCAATGGGTCCACGTTTTACAGACATGAGCCATGCTTATGACCCAGCTTACCAAGAGATTGTGCGTTCGGTAGCTAAAAAGATGGACATCGACCTAAAAGAGGGTGTATATATTGGTTTTTCTGGACCAACTTATGAAACACCTGCTGAAATAAAAATGACTCGTTTGTTTGGTGCTGATGCAGTTGGAATGTCAACAGTTCCTGAAGTTATTGTAGCTAAACACGCAAGTATGAGAGTAATCGGTATTTCATGTATTACCAATTTAGCAGCAGGTATGCAAGCTAATTTAAATCATGAAGAAGTTGTAGAAACAACACAACGCGTTAAGCATACATTTAAATCTTTTGTAAAAAACATTCTTTCAGAAATATAATCAATCAATACTAAAGAGAAACTGTGAAAAAGTTATGGTTTATTAGCCAGACTTTTAAACAGTTTCTCTTTTATTTCTAGATTCGTTGCAAGTTGAAACTAACTAATGTTTAAAGAAGTCTGTTGTCTTGTATTTAAGCTATATGCTCGCATTGAGAAAAGCATGTTTTTGTGTTAAAGTAAGTAAAGCAAAAAACAAGCGAACTTGAAATGAGGATAGTTGATCGATGGATGAAAGATTATTAACTGGAACAATGAAGATAAATGAAGCCAACCATTTAGAAATTGGAGACGTAGATACTGTCTCATTGGTTGAAAAATATGGAACGCCTCTTTATGTTTATGATGTTTCTCAGATTAAATACAAAGCTAGAACGTTCAAAAAAGCCTTTCTAGATAGAAATATCAAAGCTCAAGTTGCTTATGCAAGCAAAGCTTTTTCTTGTTTAGCTATTTATCAATTAATGGCTAAGGAAGAACTGTCTTTAGATGTTGTTTCTGGTGGAGAACTATATACAGCTATCCAATCCAATTACCCAAGCAAGAAAATACATTTTCATGGAAATAATAAATCGGATGCAGAAATTGTTGCAGCACTTGATTACGATATTGGCTGTTTTGTAGTCGATAATTTCTATGAATTGAAAAAACTGAATGAGTATACAGCACAACGTAAACAAAAAATGGCTATTCTACTTAGGGTGACTCCCGGAGTTGAAGCGCACACTCATGAATACATCACTACTGGGCAGACCGATTCCAAATTTGGATTTGATCTAGATAATGGACAAGCGCAGCAAGCCTTGGAGCTTGCTTTAGAAATGCCTTATATCGATGTTATGGGCTTACATTGCCATATTGGTTCACAGATTTTTGAAACAACTGGTTTTAGTCTAGCGATTGATAAATTATTGATTCAGTCTAAAGAATGGCAAGAATTGTTCGGTTTTCATTTGCGTGTCTTAAACGTTGGTGGAGGTTTTGGTATTCGGTATACTGCTGAAGATGAACCTTTACCAATCGAGGATTATGTGAATAATTTGATTGATGAAGTTCAAAGTGTTTCGGCTAAAGTTCAATTGCCGATGCCTGAAATTTGGATTGAACCAGGACGTAGCTTGGTTGGAGATGCTGGTATTACACTGTATCAAGTTGGTTCGCAAAAAGTTATACCAGATGTTCGGAATTATTTGGCCATTGATGGCGGAATGACGGACAATATTAGACCCGCTTTATATGATGCAAAATATACGGGTGTTTTAGCAAATAGAGTTGAAGACAAAGTTGAAGAAACGTATTCTATAGCTGGAAAATGCTGTGAATCTGGTGATATGTTAATTTGGGATTTGCCACTGCCAAAAGCAGATGATAAAGATATTTTAGCTGTTTTTAGTACTGGTGCTTATGGTTATGCCATGGCTAGTAACTACAACCGCATTCCACGACCGCCAGTTGTATTTGTTGAAAATGGAAAAGATTTTTTGGCTATTAAGCGAGAAAGTTATGCAGACTTGATGCGGTTAGAATGCTCTCTTTATTAATTTTAAATAAGATATGCGCCAACATTGAGCGATTGCAAACTTAAAGCGCTAGGAGGAAATTATGTTACTCGATTACAAAAATGATTATGAAAAAATTTCAATGGGTTTGCTTTCCTTTGTTCCAGACTTGAAAGACGTTTCACGTTTACAAGATGAAATGGATTGGTATCAAAGCAAGGAAGACCATAAGCTTTATTTATGGAAAAGTGAAGATACCCAGGATATCATAGGTGTAATAGGCGTAGAAATTGGAAACGATATGATATTGTTAAGACATATCTCAATTAATCCCTCATTTAGAAATGAAGGGATCAGTTATAAAATTTTAGCCGCGCTAGAACGCCAATTTCCACAAAAAAAGATAATGGGAACATTGGAAACAGCTTCTTTGATTGCTAAATGGGAAAATAAAAAGTATGAGCAGCATAGTTTAGAAGCTGATGAAAAAGGCGAGGATTAAATGTCATCTGATATAAATATAAAAATTGATGCTTTTGAAGGGCCGCTAGATTTATTGCTGCAATTGATTAAACATTTAGAAATTGATATTTATGATATTCCTATTGCTGAAGTTACAGCGCAATATCTAAATTATATTCGAGCTATGAAAGTCTTGCAATTAGATGTTGCAGGTGATTACTTAGTTATGGCAGCCACTTTAATGGCTATAAAAAGCAAATTACTTTTACCTAAACAAGAAATGACTGCTGATTCAGAAGATGAAGTTTTTTTTGAGTCTGGTGAAGACCCTAGAGATGCTTTAGTAGAGCAACTATTGGAATACCGTAAATACAAATCAGCAGCAGCTTTATTAAAAGTAAAAGAAGAAGAACGCAGCCAATATTTTTCAAAAGAACCGACGAACCTAGAATCGTTACAGGAGAAAGTTCCAATGGAGCCGCTTCAAATTAGTACGTTTGATTTGGTTGCAGCTTTTCAAGATATGTTTAATAAAAAGCTGAAGAAAATTCCACTACAAACAACGATTAGAGCAGAAGAAACAACAATCAACGAAAAAATGGATTTTATTATGGGGAAATTAAAAAGTGCTAAGGCAAACCAAGGTGTTTTGTTTACTCGGCTATTTGATATTCCTACAAAAAATGAGATGGTAACAACGTTTATGGCTTTGCTTGAATTAATAAAAGAGAAAGATGTCTTTATTCAGCAAGAAATTACGTATGGAGATATTATTGTCTATCCATCAGAATCAAAAGAAACAGGTGATGAGTAGTATGGATGAATTAGCAGCAATTGAAGCACTTCTTTTTGTAGCTGGAGATGAAGGAATGTCTTTAGAAGAAATCTCTACAATGCTAGAGTGTTCGACACAACAGGCATATCAATTCCTTATGCGCCTCCAAAAAGAATATGAAGCTTCAACGGCCAGAGGGTTAATGCTTCTTGAAGTAGGAAATCTTTATCAATTGGCTACAAAAAAAGAGTATGCTGATGTCATAAAAAAATACGCTATTTCACCTTTGACGACCAATCTTTCGCAAGCGGCACTAGAAACACTTGCTATTATTGCTTACAAGCAGCCATTGACGCGTATGGAAATCGATGAGATACGCGGTGTTCAAACAAGTGGAGCACTACAAAAACTAACGCTCAGAGGACTTATTGAACCAAAAGGACGAGTAGATGGTCCTGGAAGAGCTATTTTATATGGAACATCAGAGTATTTTATGGATTATTTTGGACTTAAAGATTTAAAAGAATTACCTAAAATAACAGAATTAGAAACAGAAAATAATGAAAAAGAGTCCGATTTATTTTTTGAACGTTTTAATCAACAATTTGATAATGAATAAAAATAGATTTTATTAAGGAGAAATTATGGAAAGATTACAGAAAGTTTTAGCTCATGCAGGGGTAGCTTCACGACGTAAATCAGAAGAATTAATATCTAAAGGGCATGTTAAAGTAAATGGAAAAGTTGTTAAAGAAATGGGTATTCAAATTGGAAATTCTGATGTAGTTGAAGTTGATGGAGTGCCAATTTATAGAGAAGAACCCGTTTATTTCTTATTGAATAAACCTCGTAATATGATCACAGCCGTTTCAGATGATAAAGGAAGACCTGTTGTAACGGATTTATTTCCGAATATCGAACAACGGATTTATCCAGTTGGGCGCTTAGACTATGATACAACAGGAGCATTAATGTTAACAAATGATGGAGAGCTTTCTCAATTGTTGATGCACCCTAAGTATCAAATTAACAAAACGTATGTTGCTAAAGTAAAAGGTTTAGTAGACAGAAAAGCGTTAAATAAACTTGAAAAAGGTGTCGTTGTTGAAGGTAAAAAGACTGCACCAGCTAAAGCGAAAATACTTTCAGCAGATCGAGCTAAAGATATCACGATGGTAGAATTGACCATTCATGAGGGACGCAATCGACAAGTAAAGAATATGTTTCAAGCGATTGGACATCCTGTTGAGAAGTTGAAAAGAGAGTCTTATGGTACATTGAATTTAGATGGGTTGCAAACAGGTGAATGGCGTGAATTAAAAACGTTTGAAATTTATCAATTGCGTAATTCAGCAATACAAGAAGAAACAACTAAATAAAACTGAAGTGCAAAAAGTTTGGAAGTAAAACGAGTCCAAGCTTTTTTGTTTTGAAAAAAATAACTTATGTTTTAAAGTATAGATAAATTAGTTAAGTTAAGTCGTGCTAAAAGCTTATTTTGAGAACGTTTCATATTTTAAAGTCAGAATCATTTGAATTAGTTGAAACTTGTGACAAATGTTGTGTATACTAAGACTAGACAAATGGTAAGTAAAGTTTAACGTAAATTGATGGGGTGTAAATAAATGGAAAATGAAGCAATAAATCTACTAGTAGTAGATGATGAAGATCGAATTCGCAGATTATTAAAAATGTACTTAGAAAGAGAAAATTATGTCGTCTTTGAAGCCGATAATGGTGAAGACGCAATAAAAATGGCTTTAGAAAATGACTA
Organism: Carnobacterium sp. AT7; assembly: GCF_000171855.1. Classification (NCBI taxonomy): domain Bacteria; kingdom Bacillati; phylum Bacillota; class Bacilli; order Lactobacillales; family Carnobacteriaceae; genus Carnobacterium; species Carnobacterium sp. AT7. Next base: position 18,204 of record NZ_ABHH01000034.1, read on the forward strand.
CGATTTAATTTTATTAGACTTGATGCTTCCTAAAATGGATGGAATTGAAGTCGCTGGAAAAATACGAGAAGCTAAAGATACTCCTATTATGATGTTAACAGCTAAGGGAGAAGAAGTGAGCCGTATAGAAGGATTTGAAGTTGGGGCGGATGACTACATTGTGAAACCATTTAGTCCTAGAGAAGTGGTTTTAAGAGTATCAGCTATCTTAAAAAGAACTCAAAGCAGTAAACCAAAGGAAAAAGCAAATCCTGATTTAATTGAAATGCCGCATTTTGAAATAGATGACCAATCTCATCGTGTGTTAGCAGATGGAAATCCTGTTAATCTGACACCAAAAGAATACGATCTTTTACTATACTTGGCACAATCTCCTGATCAAATTTTTGGCAGAGAACAGTTATTGCGTGAAGTATGGAAATATGAATTTTTTGGTGATTTAAGAACAGTGGATACTCACATTAAACGCCTAAGAGAAAAGTTAACGAAACATTCAGAGCCAGCCGCAAAAATGATCGTAACTGTTTGGGGTCTTGGATATAAATTCAATTCTTTTCCAGAAGAATCTGAAAAGTAGGCCGAAATATGATTAAACTAAGTAGTTTAGTTACTCGTACATGGCTGGTAACGATGTTGGCTATAGGAATTTGTTTTTTTACGACGACTCAAGTGTATGGAATGATTTATCAAAAAAATATTGAAAAAAATTATTTGAAAGATTTTGAAAATTCGATTCATTCTTTAGTCGGTATTTTAGAAGCAGATCCAGAATTCGTAGTGGAAAATATTGATAAGTTAAGAGCCTATGATTCTCAGCTGATGTTAATGGTGAAAATGGAGGATGAGGAACCTGTTTATTCTTCTAACGTTAATTTGGACGAAAGTTTAAATGATCTCAACAAAATTATAGCTAACAGTAAGATTGAAAATGCCTTAGATAGCAGTGGGAATTCTTTAATAATAGACAAAGTTAAGTTTGATGGGAAACAAAATACGCCATTCATTTTAAAAATCCAGAATTTTAAAATGAATAATAAAAATGGCCGATTTTATGTTTATGGAGATTTGTCCTTTCTGAACGATACAAATAGTAGAATGAGTACGTGGGCAGCCATCATTGGTATTTTATATGTCATTACTGGAATTTTATTGTTTTATTACTTCCAAAATAGGCTAGGCGGACCATTAACTCAATTAAGAGATATTGCGTACGACTATGCTAAAAATGACTTTTCTAAACAAGCGCAATCAAATTATAAAGATGAACTAGCTCAGCTCGCTTTGGCTATGAATAAAATGGGGAAATCATTAGAAGTTACAGGTGCCGCAACTAGACAAGAAAAAGAACTATTAGAAAATATTGTCACGTCTATTTCTACGGGAGTATTGTATTACAATCAAGATAAAACGTTATTGATGTCTAATCCACTTGGAGATGAGTTTTTACAACATTTGTATCGATCAGGCCAAATAGCAAAAACAACTATACCAGAAGTATTAGAATATCGGATTGATTCTGTTATAAGATTTCCAGAAAAAGTCAGTTATGATAATAATATCGATGATTACTATTACAATATAACTTTGATTCCTCTTTTTGATGAAAATTTAGAAAGCGTACGTGGTGTACTCGTTTCTATTCAAAATATAACCAAAGAGAAACGTCTTGATATCATGAGAAATGATTTTATAAACAATATTTCACATGAATTAAGAACTCCTTTAGTTATGATACAAGGTTATAGTGAAGCTATCTTAGACGATGTGGCCGAAACACAAGAAGAGAAAAAAGAAATGGCAAAAATAATTGGAGAAGAATCCATTAGAATGAATCGGATGGTAAATGAAATGCTCGATAGTTCTAGGATGGAAGCTGGTTTTATTAATTTGATAAAATTGGATGTTGACTTTGAAGATTTTTTCAAAAATCTTTTTACTCGATTTGCTACTATGTCTGAAAAAAATGCGATTCAATTAAAACTGACTCTTGATCCTAATTTAGAATCTTATTATATGGATGAAGATAAAATGAATCAAGTATTCGTCAATTTAATTAATAATGCTATTAGGCATACGAGTATGACAAATAAAGAAAATAAAAAAGTCGAAATTTGGGTGCATCTAGATAAAATCATGGATGAGGTTCTTATCGAAGTAATCGACAATGGAACAGGTATTTCAGAAGAAGATGTCCCTTATGTATTTGATCGTTTTTATAAGGCAGATAAATCCCGGATGGTAACGAAAGAGAATAAAACGGGAACAGGTATCGGATTATCTATCGTAAAAAACATAATAGAAGCGCATGGTGGGTTTGTTGAAGTTAAAAGTGTAATCAATGAACAGACGAGATTTATCGTTCATTTGCCCTATTTAGATTAATATACTAATTAAAAGTAAGAAAAGTGTTGATTTTTATTTTACTATGTTATACAATTAAGGTGTTAAAAAAAATATAAAGATTCGTCTTCAGGGGCAGGGTGAAATTCCCGACCGGTGGTATAGTCCACGAGCTAAATAGCATTATTTAGTTGAACTGGTTTAATTCCAGTACCGACAGTAAAGTCTGGATAAAGAAGATGGAGTTTATTTGAATAGGTTTCATTATTCAAGTGCTCTGTTTAATTATCTGAAGATAATTAGGACGAGCATTTTTATATTGTTTTTATTTAAATAAATTCAGAAATGCCTAGGCTGATGAATCCTTTTAGGAGGATTTTTATGCAAAAAAGTAACACGAAAAAAATGGTGGGAATCGCCATGTTGGCTGCTCTTGCAACCATTCTGATTTCATTCGGTTTTCCAATAATTCCAGGAGTTTCATTTCTAAAAGTAGATTTTAGTGATATTCCTGTTTTAATCGGCATGTTTTTATACGGCCCGGTTGGAGGTACAATGGTCGCATTTATTCGATCACTGCTCCATTATATTCAAACGGGCGGTGACGCAGGGTATCCAATAGGTGATACGGCAAGTTTCATTGCTTCCGTTGCGTATACGTTGCCGATCTATTTAATTATGAATGCCAAAATCAATGATACGAAGAACATTATTTTTGCAAATGTGATTGGATCGTTATCTTTAACGGTAGTTCTTTCCGTTGTAAATTATTTCTTCTTGTTGCCATTGTATTTAAGAGTATTGAATTTTAGTGTAGGGCCTATTAAGGATTATCTTTTAATGGGTGTTGTGCCATTTAATCTTATAAAAGGCGCAGTAGTCAGTACGGTTTTTATTATGTTATTTGCAAAATTAAAAACTTGGTTACTACGCAATCAAATGACAAAAATTAGTTTTAAATAAAAAAAAGAAACCGCAAATTAATCGTTTGCGGTTTCTTTTTTTTGTGTACGAGTTAGAATGATGTTATTAATATTTTTTAAAGTTTAGAAAAGAATTCCCTAAAAATGATTATTTTTGGTATATTAGATTTAACGAAGGATCTGTTCGACGATTAATTATTTTTATGCAATCAGAATGTGGGTGAGTGTTTTGGAACAATCGTTATACAGTCAGTATTTTTGTCTTTCATTATATTCTAAAAAGTACCCTATCAAACCTTCAACGCTTTATCACATTTTAGTTGGAAAAAGAACAGCCTCTATCCTATTTAAGGCTCATTCATACCATATTATAAATTTTTTTTCAGTATTCCCTCATTTACAGCGTGAACAGTATGATAAGATGATTCATCATTTTATTGCTAAAGGCTGGATAAAAGCAGCAATAGCC
>NZ_ABHH01000033.1:0-22420 GCF_000171855.1 Carnobacterium sp. AT7
AAATAGACAAAATTAACCTACCAAGCTAGTACTCGTTAGGTTAATAAACCGTTTTTTAGACAAGCTAAAAGGGACCGAGCGATCCTTGAACCCCTTAGGCTATTAACTAAATTGTCCATCCTCTTCTAATGCCTGGCCTATCAGCAATAACCAATCTTCTCTGCCTTTTGGGGCGGTAAATTGTACTCCTAAAGGTAATCCACTGTCTGTTAAATGAACAGGCAAACTAATTGAAGGCTGACCAGTTAAATTAGCTTGCATCCCAAATGGCGTTATCGCTAGGCTTTTATCAAACATATCCCAAATAATTTGCTGTTGCTGAGCCATCGAAAACTCCCCGATATGGCGCATTTGGTCAAGAACGAACTCGTCTTGCCATTGAACACCGACTTCTGGAGCAGCATCTGCAGTAGCTGGCGTCAAATACAAATCATAGGTTTCATTAAAGTCCGCCATCACTTCAGCTGCTTGGTCCCATGTCGCTAGCGTGTTGGAATAATTGGCAGCTGACGTAGATTTCCCAGCATTATACAGTACCCAAGTGCCCAATTCCATATCATCGATCGTCAAGGGTCGTTTCAGACTTTCTTCAATGCCTACCATCATAGCTGCCGTCTCACCAGAGTTCATCACATAGTACGACTTCATTAATTTGATTCCATCAATGTCTGGCTTTTTCTCGGTCACTTGATGCCCATTCGCTTCAAGCCACTTGACCGTTTTCAATACCGCTCTTTTGGCTTCTTCGCTTACAGCTGTGCCAATTGGCGATTCAAGTGAGAACGCAACACGAAAAGTCTTTGGTTGCGCATAAAGGAGTGTCTTTAAATAACCTGGCTCAAATAAAGGTGTTTGAAAGGCCGCAGCCGGTTGCAAAACTTGTAACGCATCTAACATCGCAGCTGTATCCCGCATCGATTTGGTTAACGCAAAGCTTACAGATGCTCCCTGCCAACTTCTCCCAACACCAGGACCAATTGGCGTACGCCCGCGAGTCGGTTTTAAACCCACTAATCCCGTAAAAGAAGCAGGAATACGAATCGATCCACCACCATCACTTGCTCCAGCAATTGGCACCATTCCAGCCGCTACACTTGCTGAAGCTCCGCCACTCGAACCACCTGGTGTATGAGTTAGATTCCAAGGATTGCGTGCTGGTCCATAAAGTTCTGGTTCAGTAATATTTTTAAAGGCAAATTCGGGGACATTTGTCTGTCCAATTACTACAAAACCGGCTCTTTCCAAAGCTCTTACATAATGACTTGTTGTTTGAGCAACTGCCTCTTTTAACAAATAAGATCCCGAAGTATTAGGCTCTCCTGCTAAAGTTTGGCCTATCCCTTTTAGTAAAATCGGCACGCCTCCAAATACTTGATTAGAAAAATCACGTGTCTCCGCTTCAGCCAGTGCCTTTTCTTTTCGCATATGTGTCACTGCATTAAGTACTGGATTCTCTTTTTCAATGATTCGAAACGATTCTTCTATTAAATCTTTGGCTGAGATTTTTTTATCTTGTACTTGCTTTGCATAATATAAGCCGTCTTTTGTTCGATCTAAAATTTCCACGTTATTCTCTCTTTTCATTCATCTCTCTTTTTCTTAGTGTAGCACTGAAATAAGAGAAACAGAACAATTCCGGGAGCAAATAGTTAAAAAAAAGATCTGTTGCTATCTTTCTTTTAAATTAAGTTGTTTATAAAAAACAATAATGTATTCAATAAAAAAACGATTCCTAAAAATGGAGTCGTTCACTTTTCAGCAATCATTCTTTTTGATGCAGTTCTCACTTAATAGCACTTGTTGTTCTTGTATAATTATTCTTTTTATACACTTAAAAAAGTACTACAACCACTTACTTCTCCAAACGAAATGACCTTCTTTTGTCTTTGATTTAAAAAGATATTTTGATTTGTCATTTTTTGTTCATAATTCAATTACAGCTATTACTTTTTATGAATTTTTAATCTTTTTTTTGATTTTTCATGCTAAACTAATATGAATCATTTAAAGATTTACATTTAAATGAATCGTGTGAAGGATGTGGTCAACACCATTCTTCACAACAATGAACTGAATTTCTTTCGCTATCCAACTATTTAAATCATCAAATGCATAGTTGTTCTTACGCAATACCGTATCAATTGGACAATCTAGTACACCATCGGCATTTATTAATACGTCGGAATTTTCTATCTCCAGTCGAATTGTCTTGTCTTTTCCCTTAACGATATAAAAATATTGTTTTTGTTGAAGAGATGTTGGTTTGGTTGATTCTTCTATGTTCGAAATACGTCATCCCTACTTCCTATAAACAATTTAATCGTTGGATTCGTTGGCTGATCTCAACTTGAATCCTTTTCTTCAATAAGTATAGCTAGTACACCTTGTTTTTTTACAAAAGGTTACAATAATAACAGGACTATTTTAGGAGGCTTTCAAATGTTAGACATAAACGTTCCCATCGGCTCAACACTTAAGAAAATCAGAGAAAATAAAGGCTATACACAACAAGAAATTTCGGATCATAAAATGGCTCGTTCAACTTACACCAAAGTTGAAAGTAATGATATTACCCCTACTCTTTCTAAATATCTTGCTATATTGGATCACATGGATATGTCTCATGAAGAGTTCATTTTTATTTTAAATGACCGTAAATTAGGCGAAAAAGAAACGATTCTCCATTTATTTAAGCAATTAGAAAAAAATCTAACGCGTGAATCGGTCAACCAGATTATTAATAAGGGTGAGACATTGGTCAAAGAACGTTACGATCAATTGACCTTAGATATTCTAAATGCTTGTCGCGGGTATGCGGTCTTATTAGCTGAACAAGATTTGACTAAGGCTAAAGGTTATGCTCAAAACGTTTGGAAACGTATGGAAAATTTAGACAGCTGGTACTTAGCTGAATTGCATATTATCAATAGTATTTTGTACTTATTTGACAGTAATACAGCTGCTCTATTTACCGATCGAGCTTTAGAAACTTTAGCTCAATACCCCCATTTTGAAGAAGCAACAACGTTAAAAATCAATTTTCTGCTGCACGTAACGAACTTGCTTCTACTTGATAAAAAATACGAACAAGCGTTGTTTTACATCAAGCAACTGGAAGAAGAAAGTGTGCGCACAGAATCTCACATCATGTGGGCTATTGCATTGGTCCGCAAAGAAGTCTGTATGACAAAAACCGGTGACGTTTCTGAACCTGGGCTTATCGATCGCGCAATCGCCATTTTTGATAGTTTGAATAAACAAAACTTAAAAGAACTAGTTATCAAAGATCCTGAAAACTTTTTTAACCTTTACTCGAATTACCCTATTGATAAAATAGAAGCTGAAATCTTAGCGCATTAAACAGTAAGCTAGACGCAAAAAAACTGCCAATGAAAATTTATTGGCAGTTTTTTTGTATTTAGTTACATCGATGTACTTTATCGTTCACTTTCCATTTATCCCTTAATATGTACTTATTTCCTCAATGAATCTAATGTCAATTCCTTCTGTTTTTGTTGTTCAAAAACCGTCACCTTAGAAATGTTATACTTTTCCAACAATGTCATGGTCTCACCAAAATAAAACCCATAATAGTCGATCGAGTGTGCATCCGAGCCTAGCGAAAAAGAGGATCCGCCTAATGCTAGATACCAGCTGATCATCTGCTCATAAAGAGCGACATTTCCGTATTGGTACATGCTGCGTGTATTTAATTCAAAAGCCATTTTGTTGTCAATGACTTTTTGTAAGACCGCTTTTAACACCTCTTGATAGTCTTGCAAGTCTTCTACCGAAACATCAAATAAGCGGATGCCATAGTCAAAATGACTGAGTACATTGGCTGTGGGAAAGTTCTCAAGTGCTTCCAGTAACAACGAAAAATACTCGTCCATCACGTCGTGAGCTTCTTTTTCTTTTACAACGGGCTGTAAAAAATCATATTCACCATTTTGATGCACACTTAACAATTGCACATCAAACTCTTTTCCTTTTAAATAATCTGCAATCTGTTGATGAGAGTCCTTGGTGTACCCTATTTCAATACCTTTTCGTATGCGGTTATCGTATTGGGTATTCAGTTGCTTGATTTTTTTGCTGTAGTCATCATAATTCAGTACCGAATCTTGTCCGCCATTGTAGCAGTCGTGAAAATCTAAGTGTTCAGTCGTTACGATGGGGCCAGTTGTTTGCTTAAGATACGCCTCAAAGGTTTCAGATGCATCTGGTGAAAAATACGTGTGCATATGCTGATCATAGATAACCATTATTTGCTCTCCTCCTCTTTAACTAAAAAAGTATCCTTAAAAAACAGCTCGTGCAGCTGCTTTCACGAATACACGTTGCTTGTTTCATTCATTATACTTCAAGGCAGTTGCGTTTTTCAAAGCTTAAATGAACCTCTTCGCCAACTTTAAATAAATTAAACGAGCGGTACAGTTCGTCGACTTGAAGGTTTACGCCTGAACAATCCACATAATAGCTTAGAATATTGCCGCTGGTCGATTGATCGACTACTTTACCAGCTAATCATCCGGCAAGTAACGCTCCCGCTAATAATGTTGATACTAATCCTTTTTTGAAGTTGCTTGTTTCTTTCAACAAAGATAGCTTAATTCGTAAACGACTAATGAGATTTGTAAAGCTTTTCCAAATTGTTGAGTTATCCATTTAAGAATTCACTTTCCTTAACCCTCTCAATAATTGAGTTTCTTAGCGTTTTGTGCTAAACTGTAGGCGTTCAGAAATCGCTTTCAATTCATTGTGGTTTGTTCGTTTTTTCACAAAAAATATACCGAGGAGGAAGTTACTATGTCAAGTTTTGTTGAATGGAAATTTTTGACCGAGTTTGTTGAGAAAGCTTTTATGGCCTATGGAATACCTGAAGCAGATGCAAAAATCTGTACCGATGTTTTATTGCAGTCAGATAAAAAAGGAATTGAAAGTCATGGGGTAAATCGTTTTAAACCCATCTATATCGATCGAATCAAAGAAGGAATCCAGAATCCAATCACTGAATTTGAAATTGTACGTGAAACACCTACAACTGCTGTAGTCGATGGACATGACGGCATGGGACAAGTCATTGCCCACCGTTCGATGCAAATGGCCATTGATAAAGCTAAACAATATGGCATGGGCATGGTCGCAGTAAGGAATTCGACTCATTTTGGGATTGCCGGTTATTATACCGATATGGCGGCTGAAGCTGGCTGTATTGGCATGAGCGGAACGAACGCCAGACCTTCAATTGCTCCAACATTCAGTGTGCAAAATAAATTGGGTACGAATCCATTGACTGTCAGCTTTCCAACAGATGAAGCTTTTCCATTCACCTTAGACTGTGCTACTTCCATCATTCAACGAGGCAAAATCGAACTTTATGAACGTGAAGGCAAAGATACTCCTGCCGGTACAGTTATTGCTCATGACGGCTCTACTATGACCGATTCTCCAACAATCTTGAAAGCTCTTCAATCTGGTGAAGCTGCTCTTGCTCCATTGGGTGGTATTGGAGAAAATCTTTCCGGCTATAAAGGTTATGGCTACGCTACGATTGTGGAAGTTCTTTCGGCTGCTTTACAACAAGGTAATTTTTTGAGTATGCTGTCCGGAATTGGAGAAAACGGTGAAAAAATAAAATTCCATTTAGGTCACTTTTTCATTGCCATTGATACGGAAGCCTTTATGGGGCTAGAAAGCTTCAAGAAAACGACCGGCGATATTATGCGTGAACTGCGAGCTGCCGAAAAAGCTCCCGGTGCTGAACGAATCTATACAGCTGGTGAAAAAGAATACTTGATTTGGCAAGAACGCAAAAAAACGGGTCTACCCGTTAGTGAACCCGTTCAAAAAGAACTGATTGCGATCCGCGATGATGCTGGATTGACCGATTACCGCTTCCCATTTGAACAGTAAGGGGGATAACCATGGATAATAAAAAAGAAGCTCTAGCAAAACACTACGAATGGAATGGAAAAATTGAAATTACTAGCCGTGTCCCTCTCAATAGCCGAGAAGATCTGGCCCTCGCGTATACTCCTGGAGTAGCCGAAGCTTGCTTAGCCATTGAAGATAACCCTGATAAAGCTTATGAACTGACACGTAAAAATAATCTAGTAGCGGTCATTACTAACGGAACTGCCGTGCTTGGATTGGGCGCCATTGGTCCGGCGGCGGCTATGCCGGTGATGGAAGGCAAATGCGTTTTGTTTAAATCCTTCGCCGATATCGATGCTTTTCCCATTTCCATCCAATCAAAAGACGTCGATACCATTGTGCAAACGATCGAACAAATCAGTGGGAGTTTTGGCGGCATCAACCTCGAAGATATTGCAGCTCCTGAATGTTTTGAAGTTGAACGCCGCTTGAAAGCCTCACTGGATATCCCTGTTTTCCATGATGACCAACATGGAACTGCCATCGTCGTTGCGGCCGGATTGATCAATGCCTTAAAATTAGTTGGCAAATCCTTTACCAGCATAAAAGTCGTTGTAAACGGAGCTGGTTCAGCCGGAATCGCTGTCGCAAAACACCTGTTAAATTTTGGTGTTAGGAACCTGATTTTGGCTGATAAACACGGTATTATTGCTAATGACACACCTAATCTAAACAATGAACAACAACATATGACCAATGTAACCAACTTGACGAATCAGCATGGGGACTTGACCTTAGCTTTAAAAGATGCCGATGTTTTCATTGGCGTATCCGCTGCCCATATTCTCAAACCAGAGATGATTCAAAACATGAAAACTGATCCTATTATTTTTGCCATGGCCAATCCCGTTCCAGAAATTATGCCTGAACTGGCGGCTAAAGCTGGCGTTGCTGTCATAGGAACTGGGCGCAGTGATTTTCCTAATCAAGTGAATAATGTTTTAGCTTTTCCAGGAGTATTTAAAGGGGCTCTCAGCGTCCGGGCATCTGATATTAATGAAGCTATGAAAGTCGCAGCTTCTCATGCGATTGCTTCTCTAATAACCGCTGATGAGCTAAAAGCTGACTACGTGATTCCAGATGCTTTAGACCCACGAGTCTGCCCTGCCGTTGCTAAAGCCGTACAAGAAGCAGCTGTCAAGACCAGAGTCAATCGAATTTAACCAACTGTGAGCTCTCACTGATTTATATTACTTTCCAAAAGAATAGACTGCTAACTGCCTTATATTAAATGGCCGTTAGCAGTCTATTCTTTTTTTAATAAGTATCGCTTGTCCAGCCATTTGCTTTATACGCATTGACCATATTTTTATTGTGTTCATCTGTCGCATAACTAATTTCTAGCGGTCTTAAATGAACACTATACGTATCTCCATTTTTTGTAACCTCGATTACTTCAATTTCATCAGGATCAACAAACATTGAATCTTTAATGAAATCGCCTTTTTGCGGAATTTCACTTGATTCATAAGCTTTTTGTAAAGTAATGGTCATTTCTTCTGGGATTTTCACATTGATGTTTCGATAAAGGTTCATTTCCATTCTCTTTCCTCCAAACGTTCTATCTTTAAGTAAATCATAACATACCTTTGGAACTTGGACGAATAGAACGCCTAGATTTCAGATAAGTGAATTGTCCTCTTATTTTTGCGTACTTTAATAATGAGGAGGCGAAAATTGTGATAGTAGTTAAAAATCGAAATAAATCGAACTATTTGTGTGCTATGGAAGCATTGGATAAACGGATGGTACTTCCTGATGACGAAATTCAACATTTGTTAAATATGCAAAAGGGATTTGAAGGAGAGGTTTTATTTGATTCGCTGTTAGAAAATCATTTAGAGTTAGATGCATTAATATTAAATGACTTGCTGTTTACAGAAAAAGGAAGCACCTTTCAAGTCGATTCAATGATTCTAACAGGTGACAAAATTTTGCTATTTGAGGTCAAAAATTATGAAGGGAATTTCCAATTCAACTCACATCACTTCTTGACATTTTCTGGTAAAGAAATTGGAAATCCGTTAAATAAATTAGACGAAACTTCTATCAAGATGCGTCAATTGTTGTGCAAATGGAATATCAGTTTTCCATTTGAGTCCACACTCATTTTTGTGAATCCTACTTTTACTCTTTACAATACTCCAACTGTCAGTCCAATCATTTTTCCTACTCAAATTCGAGATCATTTTTCTCGAATGAGTCGCCATAAATTACCACTGTCGAAAAAACATTACCATCTTGCCGATAAACTAATAAATGAGCATCAGAGTGAATCTGCATTTCAACGAAAGTTACCGCTTTATTCTTATGATTCACTAAAAAAAGGACTATGGTGCATCAATTGTGCCTGCCAGGATTTACGTATCACTCAACGGACCTGTTTCTGTATTGCTTGCGGGCACACTTCTTCTTTAGAAGCTATAATTTTACGTCAAATAGAAGATTTCAAACTGCTCTTTTTTGATTCTAAAGTAATCACTTCTATGATGTATGACTGGCTTGATGCCACAATTTCAATGAAAAGAACTCGAAAGATATTAGTAAAAAACTACAAGATTTGTGGAGCCACAAATGGTTCTTATTATGAATAAAAAAGAGCTTCTTATTCGTGCGGTGAATCAAATTAAGTCAGGTCAATGGAGTTTATTTTCTTAGTTGATCGAACTAAAGCCAATTACTCTTTCCTAAAACTAGAACCTTTGCGAGCTGGTCGAATTAATGCTTATTGTGTCCACTAAAAATGATATCTGATCTTGGGTCGATTGAACTTAACCCTATTGAGTCAACTCAATGTAATTTCTACTTTGAGTTGACTCTATCAGTCCTTCCCTTTCCACTGTCCAGAGCTTCTTATTCGTGAGATGAATCAGATTAAGTCAGGTCAATGGAGTTTATTTTCTTAGTTGATCGAACTAAAGCCAATTACTCTTTCCCAAAAGAAAAACCTTTATGAGTTGGTCGAATTAACGTTTATTGCGCCCACTCAAAATGATAACTGCTTTTTAGTCGATTGAACTTAACCCTATTGAGTCAACTCAAATCAAATGCTACTTTGAGTTGCCTCAATCAGTCCTTCCCTGTCAACTATTCTATCAATTTGGTCGATTCAAAAAAACAATCCCATGCTTATACAAATTACTTGTATAAGTATGGGATTATTTGCTTCTTCAATTTAAAACTCTTCGTCTTCATCTTCGTCATCTGCATCAGTATCTTCAGCTGACCAAGTCACGATTCCTTGCTGTGCTACATTGACTACAGAAGCAACTGCATCTTCTATTGAAGCATCAATCATTCGTTGATTGATGGCATCAATCACCATTGGTAAATTAACCCCTGCAACTACGTGAATTTTTTTCTTTTGTTCATCTGCAAGTGAATTTACAGCTAAAACAGCTTGGTTATACAGACTAGCGCCTGCTAAATCTACGAAGATAATAATTCCTTCATTCTGATCTACAGCTTTGATTTCTTTTAAAAATTTTCCATTTAAGTCTTGAACATCATCCTCTTGGAACAAGTTTAATGTTTTAATATTATCTGTACTTCCAATAATCAAATCGGCTGCACTGACTATTCCATTACTCATCTCTCCATGAGTAGCAATAATCATTCCAATCATTTAAAATTCCTCCCCACTAGTTGCTTCAAAAAATCGATTACTTCATTCATATTAGTGTCACCCAGTTGATTCTGTTGCAACTCTTTTTTACTCAACGTAAAATGATCATTTTCTTTGTTAGCACTAATAACATACAGCAAGCGATCATTTGTGACATCACCAGAGATAACTGTCTCTACTGAGTCACTAGAGATAGCTAATGTACGATTGCTCATCACTTGATACAATTTTTCTCCTGAACCAACACTATCTAGCATATAAACAGTTGCATTACTCTGGTTCATGACTTTTTCTAATCCAGCATTATTCGTGCAACCTGCATCAATAAAGGCAAATGCTAGCTGTTTATTTTTAAACTGTTTTGTGCAGTAGAGCTGCACTAACAGGGAAGATGTATTTCGTATCAAATTATGCTTATTTGGCCATCCTCTAGTTACAATCTTCAAATAGTAAAAATACAGGATATAAAACAACACGCAAAGCAGAGCAGAAATGCTTATTAATGAATTTATTTGAAATACCGGCATAGCCACTTTCCAGGTGAACAATAGCCCAAGAATAATGTATAAAGCAGAAGAAAGGGAAATGAACAGCATCGTATTTTTTGCTCGATTTTTTACATTGAAAAATTGATACGGACCAAGATGAACGGCTGGGGTATCATAATAGGTACAAATAATCGTATTTGCTTTTCCTATATCGCCAACATAAAGATTTTTATATTCCACTGCATCTTTTTCATTCAACTTAAAGGTATCCAGCTCAACATCTGTTCGAAATTGACGGATGTCAGCTGATAAACTTTCTAAAAAACGATCTTTTCGTTTTCTTGTATAGCGCTTACCAAAAATTGAATGATAGCGAACATACCAATCTTGTAATTGTTCATCTTGTTCCATCAATAATCATCCTTACTTATTATAAATTAAATTTTGCTAAAACTTCTTTTAAATTTGTTTTTGGAGCAGATGGTGTTGCTTGGAAATAAATATTTTCCACATTATACTCTTCATTCAGCTCTTTTAATTTTAAGGCATCTTCTTTATTTAAATAAACTGATTTTGTAACCAATAAATCAGTGTCATTTTTTTGAGCAATGCCTCCAATATTTATTTCTGTCATTGGAATACCATACTTCACTAGCTCATAAATAACATCTACTGTTTTGGAAATCAAAATACAACTGTATTCTTTGAACTCAAATTCATCCCAATAGTATTTGCATTTGTCTAGAGTCATAACAATCGTTTTCTGACCAGTACGACCTCCAGCACTTTTGTACAACCCTTTCATAAATTTATCCTTTGCTACCACATCATCCACAACGAATAATGAATTTACTCCATCACGTCCTGAAAGTGTCAGCATTACTTGTCCATGAATTAAACGCTCATCTACACGCGCTAAGTTTACTACGCCCATTAATTTCAACTTCCTTCCTTCTACTTGTTTCTCTTATTATAAAATTCCAACTGCAGCTAGTACAACTAAAATCAACGTTAGCCATAATAATGCTCGTGTAACTTTTAACCCTTTCTTGACATAGTACCAATAAACACCCATAACCGTTGCAAGTGGCAATAAACCAGGTAAAATCGCATCTAGCGTTTCCTGAAGGATAAACGGCCTACCGGAAATTGCAAATTCCAATGAAGAAGAAACCGTTACGTAATTTCCGGCCAGGATCCCCATCATGAAAAGACCTAAAATTGACAATAATTCAATCGCATTTTGAACGCCTGCACTTTGCATTAGTCCTGTCGCACTTCTTCCCATAACAAATCCCTGACGAGCAAAGAACAACCCGATGAGTACTTGATAAAGCGCAAAACAGATGAACGGGAAGATAGCTCCTAAAGCCAAACCATTTTGAGCCCAAGGGATAGCGATTGCAATAAAGATATATTGTACCGTTCCTGAGTCAATAGAATCACCAATACCAGATAAAGCTCCCATTAAACCTGCCTTAGTATTGTACATTAAATCATCTGTCATTGTTATTTCTTCATTGTTGTACTCTTGTTTCGCACGTTCTTGCTCCATTGAAGACATTAAACCAGTTATGATTCCACCACCCCAAGTTAATTGGGTATTAAAGAACAATAATTGTCTTTTATAGGCTGCACGTAAAGCATCATCTTCTTTGTATAATTTTCGTAGAACTGGCATCATACCATATAGTAATGACGGTGCAAGATAGCGTTCAAATGAATGAGGAATCTCATTCGCGAAATGCCATCTTAAGTAAGCTTTAGAAACATCTTTTTTTGTAATTTCTCCAGGTAACATTTCTTTTGTATCAGTAGTTGTAGCTGTTTTTAGTGTGTCAGTAGTCATTTTTAGTTCTCCTTTCGCTCATTGTTTTTTTAGAAATCATCATCGTCATCATCATCAAATTCATTAGTTGAATTTGAGCTAGCTGATGAAGATGCTTTTGCACTATTATTACGACTAAGCACGAATATCGCTGCAACCAATGTACCTAAAATAGCGTAAGTTACCATTGTAATGCCGATATCTTTGAAGATTACGCTGATAAAATAAGCTAGTAAGAAAAATACCATATAATCTTTACGTCCAATAACATAAATGGTTGTAGCAATCCCAATGGCTGCTAATCCTCCACCTACAACTTCAAGAATGTGTAAGAATACTGTACCTTCTAAAGTTGTGATTACATCCGCAATTACTGGAGCTCCCCAGAATAATGCAATAAACACTAATGGCACGAATAGAAGGAACGAAGCAATTGTTGGGTAAAGTACAACCGACCGTGAAATGGCACTGTGATTCAAACTTTCAACTGCTCTATCAGTAGCTTTTCCCAAAAACGTATTGATGAAGAAGCGGAATTGGTAAAGATAAGATCCTAATAAACCTACTGGAACGGCAACAGCGATAGCAGCCTCTGGTGTAAGATCTCCCAATAAAGCTACTGAAACTGCAATAGCTGCAGCAATCGATGGTTCAGATGGCATTGTTCCTCCTGGAGAAAATACTCCCATGTAAATCAATTGAATCGCTGCAGTGATCACCATTGCACCTGCAACATCCCCCATTACAATCCCAACTACTAAACCAGTCATTAATGGAGAAAAACGTAGAGTTAACGTAGCCCCACCTAAAAATGACCTTGACATAATTGCAGCTACCCAAAGCGCAATAATCAGACTTTGCCATATAGTTAATGTTTCCATTCTTTATTACCTCCTTATTTATTTATATAATTTTCTAAATCAATTAGAGCTGTTGTTAAGGTTTCCTCATTTATTTGTACTGGCAGCAAATGAACTTTCTTTTTGCTGTTTATTAATTGTATAATATTTTTCAACGTGCTTTCAGACATAGGATAGACACCCATCTCTGTTAATGATTTTGGCAAATGCAGCGATTCATAAAATGGAATTAATTCATCAATCGTAGCCCATTTTTTTTCTAATGCTAGCTGATAAAAGATTCCATAAGCCACTTTTTCACCGTGTAAGTAGTCATGCACCTCTGGCAAATAAGCTGAAATAGCATCATGGATAGCATGTGCAGCAGTATTTCGTGCATATTTGTCACCCAATCCACCAACCAAACCAGCGATAGCAAAAATAATTTCTGAAATATGAATAAATTCATCTGAGATATTTTGTGCTTTCATATCCTTAATTGCTTTTTCAGATTCCTTCAGTACTTTTTCTTTGCACATTCGAGCAGCAAAACGCGCCATTTGTGGAAAAGGTTCGTCACTAAACTTTTCTTGCTCCAAAATCAAGTCTGACTCATACCATTTTGCCAGTGTATCCGCAATTCCAGCAATAAAGTAATTCACTGGTGAATCAATCACTAACGCTGGATCAGTAACCAAGAAAGCAGCTTGTCGCTTGACGTGCTCTGATTTGCCTTCCGCTAAACCATTGTCTTTATACATAACCGAAAGCGGGGCCCAAGGCGCACAATTACTTGCCAATGTTGGAATAAGACCAAATTGAGTATTGGTTAAATGACTGGCATATAAAACGACATCGGATAATTTCCCGCCGCCGACTCCTATGACAAAATCAACGTTATTCTTTTTAATGATTTCTGCTATCCGGTAACCCTCGTTATAACTGCATTCCCCATTATATTGCTCGTAAATAATTTCTTTATCTAGATTCATCACTTTAGTTAAGAAAGGCTTTGCTTTTTCCCAAGAAATGCCTCCATGCATAATCAATATCCGACTAGCAGCATGTTCTTGCAGCAGTTCAGGAATGCTGTCTATTGCACCTTCACTATAGCGATAAAACTGTGGTCCGACTTTCACATTTAAATCATTCAGCATTTGTTCACTCCCTTTTACTTTAAGTAAGAGCTAACACTTTGGACTGCGCTTTTTGGTAGATGACCTTTTGTGATTTCCTCACAATCCGTTGCACATTTATTTCCCATACCTTCAAGACATTCCATTGTGTATGCTGAAGTATGCGGAGTAATGATAACGTTTTCAAATTCAAGGTAAGGATGATCTGAATGACCTGGTTCAACTTCTAGTACATCTGTCGCAAATCCGACAACTTTTCCACTTTGCAATTCATGTATTAAAGCAGCGTCATCTATTAAGGCTCCTCTAGCAGTATTCGATAAGTAGACCGCGTCTTTCATTTTAGAAAACTCTTCTTTAGAGAGCATATGATAGTTCTCATCGTTTAAACTTGCACATAAACAGATAATATCAGCTTTTTCTAAAAGTTCGTCTAATTCTACTTTCTTTGCACCAAATGCTTCAATTTCAACTTTATCTTTGTTGGGGTCATATCCAAGTACCTCACAACGAAAACCATAATGAAGAATCTCAGCAACTCGGCTTCCGATATTGCCTATTCCGATAACGCCTACCGTTTTACTCCCAAGTGCATGACCAACAAATTGAGCTCGTTCGTCCCATTTATCTTTTTTGACACTCTGGTACGCTAAATTCGTTTTTCTCATAACACTCAATAGATTGGTTACATTATTTTCTGCAACTGCATCACGTTCAATTAAAGGAGGCACAATCGTTACTATCGTATTGTGTTGCTTCGCTGCCTCTAGATCAACATTATTGTAACCAATTCCATGCCTTGCAATTAACTTTAACTCATCTTTATGCTCAAAAAATTCTTTAGTGAAAAAAGGAGTTACGCTAGCAATGATCATATTAAACCCATGCAATTTTTCAGCTAATGCTTTTCCATCTATCTTACTATCTAAAGTAAAACTTTCTACTTCTCCTAATTTATGTAAGCGCTCTAAATGTTTTGGAAAAATTTTTCCAAAACTACTAGAATTTACGATGGCAATTCTATTCTTTCCACTCATTCTTACTGTCCCTCCTTTCTCGTAACATCATGCCCTCCAAATTGATTTCGTATAGTTGCTACAATTTTTGCAGAAAAACTATCATCAATTTTTGAAGCATTGCGAGCAAATAACGAGCTAGAAATGACTGGAACAGGAATATCTAAATCAAGCGCTTCAGCTATTGTCCATTTTCCTTCTCCGCTTGAATCTATGACGCCTTTGATATCATCTAATTTAGGATTTTCTTTGAAACTTTCTTCTACTAACTCCATCAACCACGAACGGATAACCGATCCATGATTCCATACGCCAGCTACTTTTTCGAAGTCATAATCGTATCTACCAGCATTTAAAATATCAAATCCTTCGCCGATCGCTTGCATCATGCCGTACTCAATGCCATTATGGACCATTTTTAAATAATGTCCGCTACCAGCGTTTCCTGTATATAAGTATCCTTGATCACAAGCTAGTGCAGCAAAAACTTCCTCCGTTTGGCGAAAGATTTCGGCGTCTCCTCCAATCATCAGACAGGCACCGGCTTGTGCACCTTCCATTCCTCCTGACGTTCCACAGTCTAGAAAACCAATTCCTTTTTCTTTAGCCAGTTCGTAATTTTCTACACTGTCCTTGAAATAAGAATTCCCGCCATCAATCAGAATGTCCTCTGCTTGTAATTCATTACATAGCGCTTTTACTAATGAATTAGTGATTGCCCCTGCAGGTGTACTTAAAAAGATAATTTTCTTATCTTCTAAACTTTGCAGTAATTCTTCTTGTGAGCTTTTGATAATTATCTGATTTTCGGCAGCTTTTTGGCGAGCTTGGATTGAAACATCATAACCTATAACTTCAATATTATTTTCTTGTAAGTTTAAAGCTAAGTTCAAACCCATTTTCCCTAAACCAATAATACCAACTTTCAAGTTTTTTCCTCCTTTATTAATCTGTCCTTGGTTCAATTGTAACAAATATTTTTTATTTGTAAAGGCTTACTATAAAAAATATTTTTTATTACTCAAAAATGTAGTATACTGTGTTAAAGAGGAGCTGAAACTATATGTCTTATAATTATTTAGAAAAACTACTGCGGCCGTATATAAAAAGTTTTAACGATACCGAAAAAATAATCGCAGACCATTTCATAAAACTTGGACACGATGTAGTAAATAAAACACTTTCAAATTTAGCAGATGACACCGGTCTGTCTGAAGCGACCATTTTCAAATTTGTTAAAAAAATTGGTTTTGACGGCTTCCCCAATTTTAAAATTTCTGTAGCTTCTAATTTTCAAAACATAGAAGAACGAAAAAATGAATTGACGGTTTTTTCGGATATTAGTAAAGAAGATTCTTCCTACGCTATCGCCCAAAAATTAGTTTATTCGAATAAACTTGCGCTAGATAACTTGATTGGATCACTCGATGAAGAAAGAATCAATCAAGCGTTAAATCTAATTTATGACTCACAAACAATTCACTTTTTTGGACAAGGTGCTTCATCAGTCATTGCGTTAGATAGCTATCATAAGTTTTTACGTACAAGATTTCTCTGCAATTACATTTCTGATTACCATATGCAACTGAGCTATGCGACAAAGCTAGGCCCTAACGATTGTGTTTTTCTATTTTCACACTCTGGAGAGACTAATGAAACCATTGAAGTCGCTCGAATCTTAAGAAACAATCAAGTTAATATTATTGTTTTAACCGGTAATCACCACACGGATTTAGTAAAACTTTCAAGTATATCGTTTGTTGTAGATTCAGAAGAATCAGCTTTTCAATCGGAAACACTGACTTCACGAATTCTTTATTTAACCATTATTGATATTCTATATGTCGCATTGATGTATCATGATGAAGCAAAAAATAAAGACTCACTAGAAAAAATCCGAAAAGCATTAGCTGTTACAAAAAAAGGAGGGACAAAGCGGTGACAATTAAAGCAATCGCATGTGATATGGACGGAACGTTGCTTACTTCTGATAATAAGATAGCACCTAAAACATTCAGCAAATTGCTAGAGCTTCAGGCTAAGGGCATAAAATTGATTTTAGCTAGTGGACGGAGTTATATTCGCTTATTGCCTGACGCTCTAAAGTTACATATGGATGAACATGCTGGATTATTGATTGATGTTAATGGCACTTCCATTTATAATGTGGAGACAGCTAAACGTGACAGAATTGGTCTATTAGAACGCTCTTTTATTAATGAGCTCAATGATTTCTTTTCGCTCTTTACGGTAGAACTGCAATACAGTCAAGATGATACAATTTATACGTATTTGCCCGATGAAATTTATACTATAAAACGAAATATCCGTGGCGAAATGCGCCTTCCAGATGATTACCCATGGATGGGGGGAATGCATGGCTGGTTATGTGATACTCGTGATGGATACCCAAATCAACATATGGTACGCACTTTAGCAGGCACGCCAAGTTTTTGCAACAAGATGTCCGTAGTCCAAGATCCTTCTTATATGTCTTTCGTTCGGGATACGTTAAAAAACCACCCCATCTATGATCAATATGAATACGTATTTTCAGATGAACGTAAAATGGAGATCACCAATAAAAACATTACCAAAGGAAATGCTCTAGATCTCATTATGGAAGAACAAAACTTCCAGCAAGATGAAGTGGTCGTTTTTGGCGATAGCGAAAACGACATCTCCATGTTCAAAAATAAAAAGTATTCCGTAGCAATGGGTAATGCACTGAATTACGCAAAAGAACAAGCAAACTACACCACTGATAGTCATAATCATGAAGGCATCTATAACATGCTAGTTCGTTTAGAAAATCAAGGACTTTTCGAATAAGAGTTATGCTAAAGTATAATCACAATTACTTAATTGAACACAAAACAAAGAACCTACCGCTATGAATTAATTGCAGGTAGGTTCTTTTAGTTTGATTAACTCTACTCAACTAAAATCTTTTTTTGAGTTGCTCAAATTATCGTTTATTGTGACTACTCTGATAGAAAACACATCTGAGTTGGTCAAACTAACGCAAATTGTGACTACTCAGATATATAGCTTCTATAAGTTGGTCAAACTAACGCAAATTGCACTAACTCAAAATCAAAAACCAGCTTGAGTTAATTTAACTAAGACTAACTAAGACTAACTAAGACTAAAAAATACTGCTAATTGCTATTCACTATCTCTTCTTATACTGATTCATTTCTTCTCTTGATTGTTTGATTCTTTCTGTCCCGGCTACATAGTTCTTAGACAAGAATGAGTAAAATAAAACATCAATTGCAATCAGTTGTGCATGCAACGAACTTGAGATGAATTGACTGTCAGATTCAATGGTTTTTACTGTTTGGATCGTATAGTCCGCTTTATTGGTTAAACTATTTTGGCCAAACTGTGTCAACCCGACAGTTTTAAGAGAGCATTTTTTTGCTAATTTGATGAGCTCAATAATTTCCCTGGTTTCTCCTGAGTTAGAAATGCCAAAAAAGAGCGCATTTTTCGGAGCTGCGCCTAACATAGAGACCAATTGGTGATTATCGGTGGGACAAATAACAATTTTCCCTACTCTACTCCACTTCTGAACCATGTTTTCAGCGATGATACGCGAATTGCCAACTCCATAAACATAAACCATAGAAGCTGACTCAATCAATTCAATGACTCGTTCAATGTCAAATTCATTCATCAATGAAATGGTTTCTTCCATTGACTTAAAAGCATTCGTCAGTAATTTGTTTTTAATTGTGCCAATCGTTTCTTCAGCTTCTATTTCTGCATAGCCAGATTCATCCACCGAAACAATTTCTGCAGATAAATTTACTTTTAATTTTGTAAAACCATTAACACCAATCCGATTGCACAACCGAATAACCGCCGTCGAATTCGACTCTGCAGCTATTCCTAACTGTGAAGTTGTCATTTTTATCGTTTCTTCTGGATAAGTTAATATGTACTCGCCGATTTTCCGTTCAGAATTAGGAAGATCATCAAGAACGCTTTTTATCCGGCCTAGAATATTATTTCCTACCATGCTCTTTCACCTCGTATAATCAAAAGATACAGGAAATTTCCAAAGAAATCAATCTAATGATAATACGTTATCTTTCCTAATATAACGGGTTTTCTTGCACCTGTCGCGCTCGGCACATTGCTTGGCAAATGATGAATGGTCTGATTCGCTAAAATGGTCATCGCAATGGCTTCTTTTGCTTCAGAAGAAAAACCGACTTCTTCTTGAATAAGCACGTTAACATGAGGCAATTGCTCTTTGATCATTTGAACCAAAACAGCGTTATAACTTCCGCCACCCCCAATAATCAAATCTGATTGGTCATCGACAAAATCACAGATGTTTACCGCAATGGACTGCGCAGTAAATTGAGTGGCCGTTGCAATAAAATCATTTGGCATTACCTTAGTCCCCCACTTTTTAACCAAAGCAGCCGTATACTCCACACCAAAATCTTCTCGTCCAGTTGTTTTAGGATAGGGTCTTTCAATATATGGATGAGCCATCATTTCACTTAACAAGCCTTGATTGACTTTCCCTTTAGCAGCGTATGCCCCACTTTCATCATACGCTTCTTGGTAAAAGTGTTGGCACAATTCATCAATGATCATATTTCCAGGTCCTGTATCAAACGCTAGAACATCTTCCATCTGTGCTCCAGCAGGTATCACCGTCACATTTCCGATTCCACCGATATTTTGCAATAAGCGCGTGCGCTTTGTATCGCGGTATAAGACAAATTCAGAATACGGTACGATTGGCGCACCTTGTCCTTTTACTGCCATATCACGGGTCCTGAAATCAGAAACGACCATGGACTTGGTTTCTTCTGCAATAACCGCTGATTCGCCAATTTGCAACGTTGAAGCTACTTGATGAGCCCCAGGTACCGGCAAATGGTAGATTGTTTGACCATGTGAGGCTACAAAATCGACTTGTTCAAGCGGAAAAGCTGCTTTTTTACAAACGGCTTTAACGGCCTCACTAAAAACATACCCTAATTCTACATTCAAACTGCAGATTTTGTCGACTGAAGATGTTTCAACCGACAAGACCTCTTTAATTTTTTTAATGATGCCTTTTCCTAATGGATAAGTCGTAAATTCGACTAGCTTAACGGTTGTATCCGTATTGGTTCCATGAATCTCTACAAGCGCTGCATCGACGCCATCTAATGATGTACCCGACATAATTCCAACTGCAAAGGTCATTCTCTCACCTCATTTATTTTTTTAAAGCGTTCAATTCTTTTTGCATTTCAATCATTTGCATAATCAAGGTTTGTTCCGCCATTGACGTCATCAATTGGTCTTGCGCATGGATCAACAATAAACTGATTTTGATGTCTTCTCCACGAATTTCATCTTGCACCAATTTCGTTTGAGTATTGTGAGCCAAGTTCATTTCTTTTTTGCACTCTTCCATCAATTGGTCACACTCTTCGTATAAACCAGCACGTGCTTTTTCTAGGGCTTCATATGCTAATGCACGCGCATTTCCGCCATGCCCAATAATATCAAAAATAATCATTTCTAACTCTTCCATTTACTTCGTCTCCCTTAGTTGATTGTTTTTAGTTTGAATTGAAATTTTTGCCATGGTTTCAAATAATTCAATAAGAATTGTTCTTCTTCCACTACATGTCCCACAATATTTGATTTGCCAGAGTTTTTCATTGGCTGCAAGGCGACTTGCAATTCGCCAGCATAATGCGCATATAAAGACGTTTCGATAATAATATCGCCTTTTTTCATGTCTGGTGTGTGGAATGGCACGAATTCATGGCCTTTATATTTCACACGGCTTTGCGTTGAACGAATCACGTAATCTGATACGTCTCCACGGTTAAAGTGAAATTCTTCTGTAACGATTTTTGCTTCCAATTCAGGAACGTCTGCTTCTAATTCGCATGTTAAGGTTAATTGGTAAGGATTCAATTCGCTCAAGGCTTTCAATTCGGCTTCACTGGCAAAAGCATTAGCAATGATCACATCATCGATTACTTCGGTAGCCCATAGATGCTTCGCTTGTACCTCAATTGGCCATTCACGGTGCATTTCTAACGTACACAACCCTTCATCAACCGGCCATGGACCAATATGAGCAGATGGCGAATTCACAAAAGCAGCCGTTACCAAGCCATGTGCTTTGTATTGCTTGCTTGTCTCGATGAAATGATCGTAACTCAACCCAGTGTAGCGGTGGGGATAAAAGTTGTGGCATCCCATTAAATTAGCTGCATTCGCTTGGTAGCTCATGATATTATCTAAGTATTTGGTCCCACTGCTGATATTCAACTCAATTTTCAAGTCTTGCGGATTAAACGTCATAATCGATTCTTCATTCCCAGTAAAGCCCATGTCTAAACGGATGCCGTCTGCGCCGATTTCTTTAAAGAATGTCAAATCGTTGTAACTGATGCCGAGTTCGCCAAATACTTTTGGACTAACATCTGCGATAACTTCCATTCCTTTTTCTTTTGCATACGTGATCACATCGGTAAATTCTTGGACGATTGTTTCTTTATCTCCTTCGACCGATAATAAACAAGTGAACACTCGTTTGAAATTGTACCCTGCTGCCAAATCGATGTAGTCTCTGATTTCTGAAACGGAACTATGATTTGGATAAACTGAAATGCCTAATCTTCTCATTCTTATTTCCTCTTTTCTTTAAACTTAAAAATGCCCATAAAATTGTGGCTGTTCTTTGGGAATGGCTTGATCCCATTCATTTAACACAGTTTCTGAAACGATTGCTTTTTCGTGGTAGTGGTACCACTTAAGATCATGGTACCCCACTAAATACGATGACAGACTAGCAATATCCATCTCTAAATACTCTTCTTGTGCCACTTCATGTTCTACTATCTTCACCACACCTTGAGAATCAATGGCATAAACCCCTTGGTTCCATGGAGCAAACGCATCTATTACTTTCAGATATAGCCGCTTGGTTAACGTTTGAAAAGGATAAGCCGCTAAAAAATGCTCAACGTCAACGATTCGAATCATTCTGTCCTGCACGATCTCTTTTTTGAATTGGGGTTCATCCCATTGACTACCAAATGATTGCTGAACAGCTGCTGTACCGCTGACTTCTGTAAAATTAGAGCGGTGCACGCGAATAAATTCCCATAAAGCTTTTTCAGCTGACACATTAAGGGCTATTTGATCCAACACTTCAAACCTTAAGTCGTTCATCACGTAACGGATGAATCCCTGAGGTTGTCCATTGTGGTCAATACTTAAGGCAAACGAAGCATCCGATTGTCTCTTTTCAAGACGTTCCCACCACTCTTCACTGCGTATCATCATTCCATTCGTTTTAAGCGCATACGCTTGGTACACTTCTTTTACGTGAGCCAATTGTTCTCGGTTTTCCTGATAATTAAAGCGTTCGATTCTCCCCATGTCCCCTTTTTTCATAGAAAACAACTGGGTCGGAAACGTATACTGCACTTTATCAAAAAAAAGATCCCAGCCAAAGTGACGGTAGAAGGAAACGGAAAAAGGACCTAATACGGATACCCATTGACCTTGTTC